>JAADHA010000278.1 GCA_013152105.1 Oligoflexia bacterium
GAACACATGGCCACCGTCGAGCTGGCCAATCGGCAAGAGGTTGATGCCGGTGACCAGG
The DNA here is from genome assembly GCA_013152105.1 of Oligoflexia bacterium. Taxonomy (GTDB): domain Bacteria; phylum Myxococcota_A; class UBA796; order UBA796; family UBA2385; genus UBA2385. Next base: position 59 of record JAADHA010000278.1, read on the forward strand.
CAGCCGACCCATCCCGCCATCGCCAGGGGGTCCAGCTCGGCGTATCGACCCGGTGCGTGACCGATAACGAGCTGCCCTAGCAGGTCCATGATCGGCGGATTGGCCAGGATCATCACCTGCCAGGTGCCGGGGGGAGGCACAAGCCACACCAGCGGAGGCAGCGACATCATCCGGTCCAGCAGCCCCGGGTCCACGGGCGGCGTGATGGTGAGCACCTGCTGGAGGGCGTCGGCCGAGGGAAAGACGACCTCGAGGACATCGTGCTCTACCGTGCCCTGAAGCCCCACGGCGATGAGCAGCAGGGCCACCAGGAAGCCGGCGAGCGGACCGGCTGCACCCATCTCCAGCAGGCCCGTCCGATCCCTGGGCAGGCTCTTGAGGCGGATGACCGCTCCGACGGTGCCGAACGCAAAGGGCACCGGCAGAAAATACGGCAGCGAGAGGCGAAAGCCGTGGGCGCGGGCCACGAAGTAGTGCCCCATCTCGTGCGCCAGCAGCAAGATCATCAGGCTGCCAGCAAACCGGGCGCTCCCCCAGGCAATGTCGGGATGGGTGAAGGGCGATCCACCCATCCACTGGTAGCCATAGACCAGGAAGACACTGCACAAGGTGGCGACAAAGAGACCGATCGAGGTCCACCGCCCTCGCGAGGTGGGACGGTCGATCAGAGCCCGATCGGCAGCCCCATCGGCAGCCCCATCGGCGGTGTCGTGCACTGACATCGAATCACCAGGCTCTGCCACCGATCCTCCTGCCACACCAAGATCGGCCGATCCAGCGTCACCACCAGATCGACCGGCCAGAGCCACGGGCTCAGCAAGGCACCTACCCCATCAACGGGTCGAGGCGCTCATGCGGATCTCACTCGACCTGCTTGATCTCGAGTTCATAGGGGCCCGTATAGGTCCCGGCTCCGACCACGACAAGGTAGTTCTTCCCGCCCTCGAGGGTGGCGCGGATGAGGGCTTCTTCGCCAGACGAGTCGGTCATTCCGCCCAGATCCAGCGCGCGATCAAACGCGGACACATCGTCATCGTCCAGCGAATCGATATCGATCAGGTCGTCGGGCGTCATTCGGGTAAACAGGCTGGCGTCGTTGCCGTTGAGGGTGCACAACATCGCGTTGACCTGATCGACGTAGTTCGTGGTGGTCAGCTCATCGACATCCAAGATGCCATCACGGTCCCAGTCTTCGCCGCAGGACGTACCATTGGTCACCGTTCCGCACGAGAAGGGGTTGGTGTCGTCGGATGGAACGAAGTCCGCCACGCCGTCCGTGGAGCTGATGAAGAGCTGGTAGTAGAGGTACTCCAGCATGGACGAGGGGTACTGGAAGTCGACGCCCTCGGCGCAGCTACCACGCTGCGTGCCCTCGACCGTCGGGGTCGGGATCCATTCCTCGGGCACCACAGATGCCCAGATATCGAAGGGTGCCGCTTCGCTGGTGCCTGCCGAATAGTGCCGGGTCACGTGGATGGCCACATCGACCGATTCACCCGTGACGTGATCAGCCAGACTCAGCAGCCAGCGATCGGTGTCGTAGACGCTGCCCTGTTCGGAGGTGCCGTCGTCCATCATCACCGTGGTGTAGCCCGGCTCGGTGATCTCTCCGACGCCGTAGATCGAGCTGCCATCCGTCGGCAGCACCGGCAGGTCGACGTTGTCCGCCTTTGTTACCGAGAAGATCTGCTCGACCACGGTGTCGGGTACGAGGGGATCGACGTCCGCCCACCGAACGACCGCTCCAACAAAGCCGCTGGTCGATGCCTGTACCTTCAAGAAGGCGTTGTCGATGGTGATGTCCGTGAGGCGCACGACCTGTGCACCGTAGGAGCCCTGGACGTAGCCCCAGTTCGCGATGCCGGTGACGGCGCTGAAGAAGTCCGTCCCATTCATCTTCACGCGCTTGCTGGTGTTCTCCACAGGAGCGTCGGTCGTGCCGCCTTCCATATAGCGGTTGGTCCCACGCAGATCGACGCCCTGCTGGTAGCCATTGGCCCCGTAGTAGTCGCCCGAGGACGGAGAGGATGTCGGCGCGGTCAGCGTGTTGGCACCCGCATAGGACGGGTAGGTCTCGCTGGTGACGAGCGCCGTACCATCATCCGAGGTGACGCCTGAGGTGATCAGCGCCACCTGCCACTTCACCGCCAGATCGCTGAAGGACTGGGATGTCACGGACTCGATGTGGGTGGTGCCGATGCTCGGGTCAACCGTGTCTGTGCCCGCCGTACCGGTGGTACCCCCCGTACCGCCGCTGGTCCCCGAACCACTGCTTCCAACCTGCACGAGATCGGCCATGGTGGATTCGCCAAAGGCGTCGTAGAGCCAGCGGGCAAACAGGTACTGGGCCCCGATGGAGTCGGTGGACAGCCCACTGCCATCGCTGGTGGTCACGAGCGGGTAGAGCTGCGGCGCGTCCAGATAGTCCCAGGCGTCCGCGTAGAACACCGCACCAAAACCGGTGAGGTCAGCGGCCAGCGCGCCCAGGCCCCGGCTGAACCAGGTCTCTTCGGGCGAGCCGCCCCCCACAAGGACGTGCTGGTTGTAGGAGATGAGGTTGAAGAAGGACTGCGCGATCTGCGCGGACAGCTCCATGCTGGTGTACTCATCCACCGTGGCCGTGGAGAGCGGGTTGAAGAAGCCGTAGGGGTCGGGCGCAAAGACGTAGATCAGCTCTTGTTCATCCGAGCCGGGGTTCGTGTTTGCGTTCCAATCCGTGAGGTCGACCTCGGGGTCTGCATAGGATCCGACCAGCCCGCCCTGCACGCTCTCGTCGTCGCTGGTGTAGCTGATGACGTTGAGCTGAGGGGTGATCAGGACGCTGACCAGGCCATCTTCGTTGACATCGGACTCTTCGCCGAAGATCGACCGAAGGTGGGGCACGATGTTGAAGTCGACGATGTCGGCGATGGTCTTGAGATCACAGTTGTCGAAGCCATAGGCGTCGTATTCGGCGGGCACATCGACGATGCCGTCGCAGTCGATGTCCCAGTCGATGGGTACACCGGCGTCGACCCAGATCGCCACGGTCTCGCCAATCGCCCACAGCGTCGCCGACGAGGTCATGTAGGCGGTGTCATCGGGCAGCGAGCTGCGAACGTGGAATTCCCGCACGGTGACACCGATGTCGCTGTCATCGAGGGGCGGCGGCGGGAGCAGCGGTGGACTGGCCGTGCCAAGCGAGCCATCGGCACGCCCCGCGCGAATCCCCGCACGCATCGGCGACAGGACGGTGTGACCGGCGGGTGGCGCCAGTGCTTTCGACGAGGTGCCGCCTGGAGCCATCGCAGAGGTGGTGCTTCCGCCCGTGTCCGTGCCCCCACTGGAGCCCGTGCTGTCGTACCGAACCTGGAAGCCGATGTCTTCATCGGCGGTATCGACCAGCACCATGTAGAACTGCTGGTCCTGATTCGAGTCCCCGGACAAGTCGGAAAGCTCGACCGAGGCTTCGCCCCCCTGTTCATCGAAGCCGACGATGTCGCCGGGATCATCGAAGCCTTCGCCGTCGGTGCCCCCGTCGGGGTTTCCAGAGTCCGACGTGGTGACGCCCGCGTCACCGGTTTCTCCGCTGTCGTGGGTGGTGCTGCCACCACCGTTGCCGGTCTGTCCGAAAACCGGTCCACCGTTGTCGGTGCAACCGAACGCAAGGATCAAGCTGATCAGCAGGCCATGAAGGGTCCAGCGCGCCATACTCTACACCTCTTTGCGGGTACACGGACGCCGCGATGCCAGGGGCGAGCCACATCATAGCGTCAGGCGAGCCTTCCATGCACGCCTTCTTCAGACTTCGCGAGCACCCGACGATAGATGATCTCCAGTTCGGCAGCCCTCGCACCCCACGTGCAGTGCTGCAGGACATGCCCACGGGCACGCCTTCCCAGGGCTATCCGCCGCGGCCGATCCGCCAGGAGAAGGCGCAGCGCGCGGGCCATGGCAGCCGGGTCCCGGTCCGGCACGACCACGACACCAGGCAGGCAGCGCGCGCTCCCGGCGGCCGCCACCACAGGCAGGCCCATGCCCAGGTAGTTGAGGAGCTTTATCGGGTAGCCGCTGCACACGGAGCGGGGCAAGGCGGCCAGATCCGCCGCGGCCAACAAGCTGCGAACCTGTTCGAAGTCGGCGGTGCGTACACAACGCGTACCCGGCGGCGCTGCGGCGCCCAAGGCGTCGAGGGACGACGCGCTCACCAACAGCAGTCGAGCTTCAGGCACCCGGTGCATCGCCGCCAGGAGCACGTCCAGGTCCTGGTACCGGTCCGGGTTTCCGGCATAGACCACCCACGCCCCCGGCGGCAACCGCGCCGGTCTGGCGGGACGCAGATCATCGGGCTCCACCCCCGGCGGGACACAGGTGACTTCGCGGCAGCCCAGGCCAAGAAGGACATCCACCGTGGAAGGCCCCAGGGCGATGGCGTGATCTGCCAGCCGTGGCACGGTCCGGTCCAGCAGCGTGCCCACGCGCCGCAGCAGGTACTGGGTGGCGCGCCCCTCGAAGTAGGTAGGTAGTTCCTCGCGCATCGTGTTGTGCGCGCTGTAGACCATCGGCGTACCGGTCCACACTCGCGCCAGAGACGCCGCCAGGGGCGCTTCGTAGTTGTGGGCGTGAACCACATCGGCGTGCAGGCCCAGCAGGCGCCAGACCAAGGCCAGGTCCAGGACCGGCTTGACCAGATCCGGACCGGCTCGGAGCTTGTCATAGCCGAGCAGGGCCGGCGTTCGGATCACCCGATAGTCGGCGTCCGGCGCGCCCATCCCGTGGCCGTAGCAGACCACGCTTACATCGTGCCCCCGTCGGGCCAAGGCGCGCGCCATGCCCCGCACATAGACCTGCGAGCCTTGAGGGCTGGGAAAGGCACAGGCCGCCGCCTGCACGATGCGCAAGGGACGGTCTCTCGATGATGGACTGGCGCGGTGGGAGATCACAGATAGCCCAGACGCGCCAGACGCTGGCGGATCACGGCGTCTTCTGCCGGACTCACGCCGCGCTCCGCCGTCGGCCGTCCGACCCAACGCCCCTGACGGACAGGGCCCTGCGAAGTCAGCGCCCGGATCAACACACGGCCATCCATATGCCGCGGGACGGGCTCGCCGAGCAGGTGGAGCAAGGTGGGCGTCACGTCCATCATGTCGGCGCTGACCCGCGCACCCGCCGCCACTCCCTGACCCCAGAGCAACAACAGGCCGTGCTGACGGTGACTGCCGTTCATGCCGAGTCCCTTGCCACCGACGTGTTCTTCGGGCTTCAACCGCCGCCAGAGCTGGCCCGCTGGGACCCGCGCCGACGGCAGGAGCGTGTAGGAGTAGCCATCCCGCAGGTTCAGCTCGAGCACCAGGTCAGGGCTGCGCTCGACGCAGGGGCCGTGATAAAGCGCCTCGCGAGTGTGGACCGCGCGGACGGGTGCATGGCCATCGACCCGCCAGTCCAGCAGCAGCGCCCGCAGCTCGTCCACGGCCTGGGCTCGTTCGTCTGGCGGAACCACGACGTGCAAGGTCGCGGCATAGTTCAGCTCGTCCGAGACCGCTCGGGTCCGCCCCTTGTCCAGATCACCGTAGCGACTGCTGGCTTCGACCTTGCCCAAGACGCGATCAGGTAGGGCACGAAAGAGCTGGCCCTGCATCCCGGGGGGTACGCGATCGACAGCCATCGACCGCGCCCAGTCGAGCAGGCCCGTGCCGGCCCGCAGTCCCTGGACCTGGACCTGGCGCCGGTAGCGCAACCAGCCGGACTGTTCGAGGTAGCGATTCAAGAAGAGCACGTGCTCGCCGGCACCGCCGAAGCCGTGGTCGCTGCAGATGCACAAGATGTCAGGCTGGGCCGCGTCGATGAGCCGCCCGAGGCTGACATCCAGCGCCCGGTAGATCACCCGGATCGCGTCTCTGTGGCGAGCCGAGCAGCGTCGGGGGTGCCTGGGGCTGGCCGGGTTGTGAAACATCCAGAAGTGATGCGAGACGGTGTCGGACTCGCCAAAGAGCAGCATGAAGCTGTCCCAGCGCTCTTGTCCCAGCAGCCAGCGACCGATGGCTTCCTTGCGAGGGATCTCGGAGCGCATGGCATTCAGCGCCGCGTCGTGCCAGGCCGGGCCGATGCGCGACTCCTGAAAGTCCGCGAATTTCAGCCCGCCAAAGCGGGACATCAGCTCGGCATGGAGTGACGCGGGGTAGCAGAAGCTGCCGTCAATCCCCGTAGATACTGGGCTGTCGAAGCCCGAGACCACCACGCCATTCACCGCTTCTGGAGGCCAGGTCGTGGGCACGGCGATGCTGGCGACGCGTCCACCGCGATCACTGATCAACCGGTGCAGGGTCGGCACGCGCCGGTGCGTGGCATTGCTTAGCTCCAGCCGCCAGGTGCCAGGCACCCGACGCACGAAGTCGAAGATGCCGTGCTTGCCAGGGTTGCAGCCGGTCAACATGCTGCACCAGGAGGGCAGCGTCATCGGTGGCGTGGTGCTGTTGAGGGGGGCCACCGCCGCGTCCGCCAGCAAGCCGGCCAGGACGGGCATCTCGCCCTCGGCCACAAAGCGATCAGCGAGGTCCCAGGTCGCCCCGTCCCAGCCGATCACCAGCGCCCTGGCCCCGGTTCCGGCTGGCCGAGGCCCCATCGAGATCACGGCCGCGCCACGACGGGAAGGGTCCGCCAGGACATCGACCGAGCGAGGCGCTCGCGCAGTTCCCGGGAGAGCTGCGGCTCGCGTGCCCCGGTCTGACCGGCCAGGTTGACGCGCTCCGCCGGGTCGGACTCAAGGTTGAAGATCGCCCGGGTCGGGACGCCGCGGGTGCTGCCCGAGCGCGCGCGCACCAGCTTCCAGGGGGGAGCCCGGTAGGCCTCCATCACCACGCCGTGACGGTGTAGCTGTGCCACCGCCGGGCGCGCTTTGGGCTGCGGAGACTCGGGATCAGCCAGCCAGGCCAAGGTGTCCGGGTCCAAGAGCGACTGCCCTTCCCAGGGCTCGGGCTGTGCCGTACCGGTGACCGCCAGGATCGTCGGGGCGATGTCGATGGTGCTGACCTGCCACGGGACCTGCCGCCCCGCCAGGCGCCCGCCGGGCAATTTCATGATCAGCGGCGTGCGAAGCTGCTCGTCGTAGACCGTGTCGCCATGGCCCCACCCACCGTGCTCGAAGAGCTCTTCGCCCTGGGTCCCGACCAGGACGACCAGCGCGTCCTCTAGCGCTCCGTGTTGGTCCAGCCAGTCCATCAGCTCGCGTACCGCCCGGTCGACCACCCGCACCTCTGCGCCATAGGCCAGCCGTGCCTTGTCCCGAGCCTGGGCGTTCATCTCGGCGGGCGACCGATGCTGGACGACCGCACGCCCGTCCTCGGCCACGTACGGAAGCGAAGGTTCGGCCAAGTGGATCCATGCCATATACCGGTTTCCTGCCCGCCGGTTGGCC
>JAADHA010000376.1:0-3354 GCA_013152105.1 Oligoflexia bacterium
ATGACCTCGCGTCCACGCGACCCGCCGATGTAGCCTCTCTGGAGTCAGAGTTGCCCGACAACAGCCAGGGAAGCACCGCAACCATCGACCCCCAGCTACTCCTGCAACTCCAAGCGGTGGGCTATATCGACCGCTGAATCGCTGGAATCAGGTGTGAGAGGGCCCGCCACGACCCCCTGGCGCTGGCTCAGCCCGCCGCTTCAGAGTGAACCGCGCGTAGGCGCCACTGAGCGAGCTGGTGCGCCCGCACCTGGGCGCGAACGTCGATGAACTCGGCCACGAGCACGCCGGCCAGCACCCAGAAGTACCATCCTGGAGCGCTGCGGTGAACGAAACTGTTCGAGACAGAATTCGTGAGCAGAACGCCCGCGCACAGACCAGCAACGCTCACCGCGAAAGCGCGAGACCACCGGTCCTGCCCGTGTCGGCTTACGAAGATGGCAGACGTGAACGTCTTCCAGAGCATACCAAGATACGCGATTACGCCCAGGGGACCCATCTGATAGAGCAGTAGCAAACAGTCATTGTGCGGGTCCAGGGTCAAGCCCATGCGACTGAATGCCTGGGACCAGGTCAGCGTCGTGAGCCGAAAGCCACCCAAGCCCAGGCCAACCAGAATATCCGCGATGGGCCGCGCCAGGTAGGCATGCATCGACCAGGTCCACAGAGCGCCCAGAGCCGAGGGACCGGCGGTCGACAGAACGCACGCTGGGGTCGAAGACATCCACGAGGTCGCTGAAGCGATCCTGGACATCGGGATTCATCAACACCACGATCGCGCCGACAGTGCAGACAATCGAAAGCAAGCGCCATTGCTTCAGGATGACCAGAATGACGAACACGCTGAGCACCCAACCCAACAAGCCCGTCCGCGTGTACGTGTAGTATATGGCCGCAAAACTCGACCCGACAACCAGCCATGCCCCCAACCGTACCCAGTTCCGCTCCGCGGCACGCGCCCAACTAATGAACATTACAGAGAACACCATCATCACGAGCGCGTGATTGTGGATGTTCTTGTAGCCGCCGAGCAGGCGATCATAGCCGTGCAGCACGTAGTCATTCACGCCCGTGGCGAGCGTGAACATCGAATAGCCAATGGGTACCAATGCAGCGATGCTGAGGAGCTTGACCAGTCGGCGCCGAGTTGCGGGATCGCGAAAAACTACCGAGATCGACAACACCATCAGCGGTGCCATCATGTAGCGAATCAGGAGTTCGATGTCGCCCAAGAGGTCGATTGCCCGAACGGCCGAGAACACCAGCAGCGCGATCATCGCCAGAGACCAAGCGGCAACCGGACACTTTCGCAGTTCACGCGCTCGCAACAAGGTGATCACGCACAGCATGACGAAGGTGACACCGGAGAAGATCTGGGAGAGGTTCAGACCATCGAAGGTGAAGGGCACCCACCACAGGATGTCGAGAAAGACGCGCGCCACCAACGCGACCAGCAGTGTCTCGACCGGCCGCACCAGAAAGAAGAGCCCTGCAACCAGCCCGAGAACCAGCCCCAGCGCCAGGATGGGCGACACCACAACCACGGTGGCAGAGAGCAGGCCTGCCACAAGGAAGCCCACGACCTGCGTCAATGTCGGGGCGCGAGCAAGCACGGCGAGATGCTCGATGGCAGCCACGCTAAAGTACCGACTCGTTGAGAATGACCTGATCGTCCGGCCGCAGAATGACATCGACATCACGACCCACGAGGACCCGCTTGAGGTTCACGCGAATCTGCGAATCTCCACGCTTGATCCAGACCTTTCGCAGACGCGCCGTGGTCTTTGCTCCGCCCGCCAGGATGATCGCCTGGCTGATCGTCAGGTCTTCACTGAACGCCACGGCTCCAGGCTTCACGACCTGACCGGCGATGTAGACCACCTTTGGAGGAAGCACCTGTACGGTGTCGCCATCCTCGAGCATCCAGGCGCTCTCGTCCACACCGACCTCATCGAGTCGAATGACCAGGGGCACATCCTGACCCCTGCGGCTGATCCGCACTTCATTGACACCGTCGGTCGACATTCCGCCGGCGAGCGCGATGAGCTCGAGCACGCTGGTCGGACCCGACAGGGGATACACACCCGGCTTCTTCACCGCCCCGAGAACGCGCACGGGCTTGCTCGCGAAGGCCGAGACGTCCACCTTGACCTGAGGATTGACCAGGTAGTCGGTGGACAGGCGCAGAGTCAGCAAGTCGTCGATCTGGTTCGGCGACAGGCCATCGACCAGCAATCGACCAACCAGTGGAAAGTCGATGGTGCCATTCTCGGACACGACGTAGTCACCCGACAGCGCTTTTTCCTCGAAGACTTCGACCTCGAGAACGTCACGGGCCCCAACGACGTAGGAGCTTGGGGGAGGGGCGGCCGCACCATCGGGCGCGACCACAGCCAGGTCTTGGGGAGACGACACAGAGTCATCCGCACGCGCGCCGGTGGACAAGAGCGACAGGAAAACTGCGACTGCGATGGTCTGCATGGGGACTCTCCTTCCGACGGCGCAATCCGATGGATCTCGCCAGCGAGCTTGGCTTGCTAACCGAAGCGGCCAGTCCGGGTACGAGCCAACCCTGAAGCAGAGTGGCCAAGGCGCCGTGGTCGGATCGTCGCAGCCAGATCGTCGCAACCAGTGCGTGACCCGATGCTGCGGGGACCGCTACACCCAGCCCCCGCCTGGGCGTCATGGCATGGGCGCCCTCGCGCCGATACATGCTTCCCTGCCTGCACGGGCCCCACCCCGAAGAAAGCAAAGACGAAGATGCCGAAGCTGTCCGTCCTCTACCTGAACGAGAACTCCTCCTTTCCCTTCGACAACCGCGCTCGACGAGAGATGGGCACCCTTCGGGATCAGGGTGCGGACATCTTGGTCGTCTGCCCCGCCTACAAGGGTGGGCCGGGCTGGGAGGGCTGCAAAGGTGGCCGAGTTTCTGTCGAGCAATTCGACGGCCACGAGATCTGGTACTACCCCTTCCCCGAGTATGGGCACTCGCTCCAGGGCCACCTCGGCGAGTATGCCGTCAGCCTGCTGTGGCTGCAACGGCTGGCCTGGCGCGCCTTCCGCAAGCGCGGCTTCGACTGCATCTACGCCGTCAATCCACCCGACCTGCTCTGGCCCATCGCAGCCCAATTCCAGGCGCTGGGCAAGAAGTTCATCTTCGACCACTACGACCTGAACCCCGAGCTTTTTCGTGACAGGTTCGGACAGAACGCCACCGCCATGAAGGCGCTGCCTCTGGTCAAGGCCATGGAGAGGGCCACGATCACCGTCGCCGACCGGGTGATCTCGACCAACGGCAGCTATCGGCGGCTGGCCATCGAGCGGTGCGGCAAGAACCCCGACCACGTCATCATC
>JAADHA010000376.1:3372-10044 GCA_013152105.1 Oligoflexia bacterium
ATGTTCCACCCCGTAGAGCCGGACCCAAAGGTCCGCGCGCTCGGGGACATCGTGGTCGGCTACCTGGGCAATATGAACCCCCAGGACGGCTTGGCCGAGGTCATCGAGATGGCGTGGATGCTGATTCACGATCACGGTCGGACGGACATCGGCTTCGTGCTGGTCGGCCAGGGCGACAGCTACCAGGACGTGATCAAACTTCGCGACCAGAAGGGCCTGAAGGACAGGGTGTACATGCCCGGCCGATTGCCCATGGACCAAGTGCGCGCTTGCTTGTCAGCCGCCGATATCTGCGTACAGCCCGATCCCCCGGGCGGTTTGAACAACGTCTCCACGATGAACAAGGTCATGGAGTACATGGCCATGGGAAAGCCAGTCATCGCTCACCAGCTAAAGGAGACCATGGTCAGCGGCGGCGATGTCGCGCTGTACACAGCGACAGGCGATGCTGCTGGCCTCACGGCGCGCGTCCTGGAACTTGCGGACGACCCGGAACGACGCGCGGCCCTTGGCGAAGCGGGCTTGCAGCGATGCAGAGATGTGCTGTCCTGGCCGCACCAGGCGCCATGCCTGCTGCGGGTCTTCGAAGAACTCTTCCCCGGCTTTGCGCCCGAACACCGTGACGCCACGCCGATCCTCGAGTAGGTCAAGCCCGACCCACCCTTGCCTGGAGTGACCATGCGCGTCGGCATGATCGGGCCGGGACTGGACGTGCCAGGCGGCATGACCCAGGTCCACCGAACCTGGCTGCGGGCCAAGGCCATGGCCGGAATCCAGGTCGACTACATCGAGACCATGAGCGAGGGCTCGCTGTTGCACAAGCTTGGGAAAAACATGGCTTGTGAAGCGCGCTATGCCGCTTCCCTGCTGCGTGGATACCACCCCGACCTTATCCATGTCCACGTCGCCGACGGCACCAGCTTCTGGCGAAAGCTGGCCTACATCGAGCAGGCCCGACTCGCGGGGATCCCCACGGTCGCCCACCTCCACGGGGCCTGGATGGAGGCCTTCTATGCCCGTCGCCAAGTCAATCGCGCCGCCGTTGCCAGGATGTTCTCTAGCGTTGACCTGGTCATCCCCCTGCACAAGCGCATGGCTCAACGGGTGGCGCAATGGGTCGGACCCGACGTGCCCGTCGAGGTGCTCTACAACCCGGTGGTCGTGCATGAGTTCGATCCCGTGCCCGACCGCACAGCCAGGACTGGCTCTCCCACGGTCCTGATGATGGGCGTGCTGGACGAACGAAAGGGCCCATTCGACCTGGCCGCCGCCATTCCAAGCGTCCTTGAGCGCGTGCCCGACGCACAGTTCGTCTTCGGCGGCAATGGGGACCTCGCCGGGATGGAGCGCTTGTGCCGCGACCTGGGGGTGTGGGACCACGTCGAGCTGTTGGGGTGGGTCCAGGGCGACGCCAAGCTGGCCGCGTTTCGGGCAGCAGACGTCTACTGCCTGCCCAGCCACTTCGAGAACCTGCCGGTGAGCATCATCGAGGCCATGGCTGCGGGTCTCCCGGTCGTCGCCACTGATATCGCCGGCGTTCCCGAGGAGGTCATCGACAAGACGACCGGCTTTCTGGTGCCACCCCGAGACCCCGCCGCACTCGCGACCGCCTTGGTGCCGTTGCTTATGGACCGGAAGCTACAGACCCGGCTTGGGGCTGCCGGGAGAGAGAGGGCCGAGACTTGCTTCGACAATGAAGTGGTTGTCCGCCGACTGATCAGCCTGTGGCGGCAGGTCGTGACGGGCCAGCGTCACGGCTGATTTATCGGCGAATGTGTAGATAGACCATTTATTGTCCGGTAAAATACTCCCCATCTGAGCGGCAACCTGCTAAGCCTTTCTCATGTCTGGCTACGAAGACCAAGTCGAGCCCGCGACGCCCATCATCGACTTTGTGGGCGTGCTGGCCCGCACCATCCTCAGCGCGAACCCAACATTGACCCGGGCCGACCACGGCCTGACACAACGTATTCGTGCGTTGACCTTGGCACTGGCCCGGGGCAGCGGTGCCCTGGACCTCCGCCTTGCACGCCTGACCTGCCACATCCAGCAGATGGACCTACGCCCACTCGGCTACGGCAGTTTCTCCAGCTTCGTGCGCGAAGCCCTGGACTGGCAGCCTTCTCGCCAGAGAGAACTGGCGCGACTCTTACGCAGTGATCTGAACCTGATCAAGCACGCGGTCGCCTTCGGTCTGGTGCCCGTGAGCACCGCAGCCCGCGCACCTGGCCGGGTATCGGTCGACCAACAGCAAGAATGGCTGGATCTGGTGCTCGGGATTGACACCGACGCTTCGCTCGCTTCGCCTGACGATGAACTCTTCAACCAACGTAGGGAAGTCTGGGGAGACGATGCCACCACGGTGCGCCGTGCTCGGGTCCTGATGCGTCTGCTCCTCGGCTTCCGAGCGCCGGCACGGATCTGCGACCAGTGGACGGTCGATGCATGGGCACGCCAGATGAGTTCGGCCGAGCTCATCGACCTGGCGCACCAGAGTCCTGTGGCGCCAGACCTCTCTTTGCCCACCTGGTTCGACGACATCGGTGATGCTGACACCGAGCTGCTCGGTCCCTTTCGGGCGCCCAGAGACCTGTCGGATGCCCTCGCCCTCGTCCAGCAGGTCCAGGCCGTCCGACGGCATCGACGAGGCATGCTGGGATGCTTGTTGGAACGAATCCACGCAGCCTGGGATGGGCCGGACTGGGACTGGCCCCGCTTCGATGACTATGTACGCCAGGAACTTGGCCTCTCGGTGCGAAGCGTTCAACGCCTTCGTCAACTGGGAAGAGCACTGGAGCAGAACCCGGCGCTGGTCCAGGCGATCGACGGTGGCTTGTCTGGAGCTCGGGTCGATGTGGTGCTTGACTTGGCGCGAACCGGCGAGCAGGTCCGTCGCTGGATCGCTATCGCCCAGCGGATGCCGCTTCGAGAACTTCAGGATGCGGCACACACCGTGCCTGCAGGACACGCCGAAGACCTGGCATCCTCCTACGAACAACGCCTGTCACGCGCCGAGACGCTGGTGGCAGATGCCATGGCGAAGCGCAGGCTGGAGGACAACTCGGGCTCCGCGCCAAAAACCGGCGGCGGCCTTGGGCCCACACTGGGCTCTTTGGACCCGGACCAGATCCGAGTGGCCAAGCAGCCCTTGAATCCAGAACTTCGCGCGACGACCCAACAGGGGAATGTGCGGGTGAACGCCAAGGTCGTGGTCGCCAGCCGATGGTTGCTGGACACGGTCCACATCCCCAGGCAGCGGGGCGTGGGGCAGATCAAGGAGCGCCAGCACTACATCTGCCAGAACCCAGAGTGTCACCGCCGATCCCTTCGCAACCACACGCACCATGACATCGAGCAAGCGATGGGGGGAACCGATGATGAGTGGAACCTGCGGTGCCTGTGTCCGAGCTGCCACCTACGGTTGCGCCACGGTGGTTTCATGGACATCGTGCGGATTGGTGACGCGCACGTCTACCTGTACCCGGGCCGGGCGGTGGTAGTCACGTGATCCAGTAAGAGGCTGGTCCGCCCCAGCAGCACATCTCGTCCTGACGGGCTATCCTGAACCCTCACCATCCTCCACAGCGCCAGCCCCGCAGAGCCCGATGTCTTCGCGAGCATCTGAGACTGATTCCGCACCCGAACTCGAGCACCTGCGCGAGCAAGTCCGCTCCGAGTTGGAAGAAGAACACCAAGAGCGCCTGCGACGATTCGCGGAACGACGCAAGGCCAGCGATGACCGCTCGCGAGATCGACACGAGATCCGACAGCGAAAGCAACTGGAGCAAATCCGGTATGCCGAGCGCCAGCGCTTCTATCAGGAACAAGGCTACAAGGCCTTTGTCGACAGCAATGGGCGATCCGAATGGTTGCCACCTGAAGAATACGAGTGGCGCACACGACGACATCGCAAGAAACATCGTCGCGGGCATGAGCATGTGCCGAACCAGCACAACCGACGCCGCGAGTTGACGATCTACCTGATCGCGGCTGTGGCTGCGGTGCTGATCGGCATCCTCTTGACCCGCTGACGCCATCAAGCTCCTCAAGCGTCATCCAGGAAGTCCCATTGGCGTCCTCTGATCATCGTCCTCAGGCCCTCCCAACAGCGGCCGACGGCACCGTGACAGTCGCAATTGCCACCTTGAATCGGCTCGACGACATGGTTGCGATGGTGCGTACGCTCGTGACCCAGACCCGCAAGCCAGACCAGTTCATCGTGGTCGACGCTGGACAGGGCCAGGACCTCGAAGGCGCCATGAGCCGTGAACTACTCGGCAGCGGCATTCCCCTCACCTACCGCCGCAGCCCCAAGGGCCTGCCCCTCCAGCGCAACGTTGCCATCGACCTCGCAGAGGGCGAATTCGTCTTCTTCTTCGACGACGATGTCGAACTTGAGGACACCTACATCGAGCGGGCCCTCGAGGCCTTCGACCTGCCCTTCGACCCACCGGTGGGTTGTGTCACCGGCACCCTCACCCACCCCCCCCAGCAGAGCGACCTCAACTCCAGGCTGTACCGATTATTTGGCCTGACCCACTGGGTCTCCCATGGCCAACCCGAGCTGTACATCAGCGGCGGCGCTCGCTTCATCACCGAGCCCAGCGCAGTATTCGTCGTCCCGATCGCTGAGGGCTGCAGGATGGCTTTTCGCATGGAAGTCTTCGCAAAAGAGCGCTTCCTGCAGTTCCTGCCAACCTACTGCCAGTCCGAGGATGTCGACTTCACCTACCGGGTCTCGAAACGCTGGAGCGTCGTCCAGACCCCCTTTGCGCGACTCAACCACAAGGTCAGCCCGACCAACCGCATTGGCTACAGCAATCAACTGCACCAACTCATCTACGCTCACTACCACTTCTTCCGGCAGTACCGCGAAAAGACTCCCGCCAACCTTGCGCGCTTCGCATCGGCCGAGCTGGGCTTGATGGCGCTCGCTGTGGGCCGTCAAGTGAAGACCGGCCAACCAGGGCCGCGGTTGCTCGCACGAGGAATGGCAGACGGTTGGCGCCGAGTGGCACTCGACATCATCGGCAAGCCGCTCCCCGTCACCTGAGGCTCAGGCCGCCCCCTCCCCGGACCGATGGGGTGTCAATCAGCGGCGCAACCGGGCGATCCGAGCCAGTACGCGCTCCAAGACCATGGTGTCCTCGGGTGTTCGGCCCGCCAGCGCCACGAAAGCCAGAAACACCACCACCGCACCTCCGGCCCAGCCAGCCCGAACCAGCAGGTCTCCGCCATTGGACAGCCAGGCGGCCGCAGAACCCGCCGAGACGGCCGCAGCCAACGCCCCAAGCACACGCCGATCAAAAGCCCAACAACCAAGGAGCCAGCGGGCTTCCATGACCCGCAGCACCGACCAGATCGTCACGCTGATCGTGCTGGCCAGTGCGGCGCCTTCCAGCCCCATTCGGGGAATCAAGAACCAATTCAGCGCGACATTGACCGCAACGGATACCAGCCCGTTGATCAGGTTCGTCCCAGAGTAGCCCCCCATCGTGACCAGATTGCCCGTCGGCGAGCACACTGCATAGACCGCTTGTCCCAACATCAAGACGGCCAAGGCGCGACCACCGCTAGCATACTCAGCGTCAAAGATGGTCAGGAAGAGTTCAGGAACCAGCATCAACACCAGGCACACCGGTGCAGTGATGACCACCATCCATCGGGTCACCACTCGTAGCAGCGCGTCCAGTCGTTCGATCTGCTGAGAATAAACCAACTCGGACACCACTGGCCCGAACATCGTCGTCGAAGCCATCACTGGTAGCGTGCCGAGCTGCGCCACCATGGCCGCAATCTTGTACACGCCCACGTCAGACAAGGCGGCGAGCGCGGTCAACATCACGATGTCGATACGCATATTTGCCTGGTACAGCGAACGCGCCAGGCTCTGGGGAAGCGAGTAGCGCAGCAACGCGGCTGGCTCCGTCACTGCCACGACCGCATGGTCTCGTAGCAGCGCGCCGTAGCGTCGCCAGAAGACCCGAATTCCCAGCACTACCGCCAGTGCGTATGCCACTGCCAGCGCCCACAACGCTCCGGTGACCCCGAAGTCCATCGCCAACGGCACGCTCACAGTCAGCAGGATCAACAAGGGCAAGCCGATCTGATTGACGACCGCTTGCCCGCGCATGTCCTTTGCCGCCACGAGCCCGCCCACCAGCACCGCCAGCAGCGTGCCAAAGAACACGCTCGGGGCGCCAATCATGAGCGCAGATACGGCCACCTGCCGGTCCGCGGACACAGCCAGATGGCCACCCGTCCACCACAGCAACATGCCGAAAACAGCACCACCGATGGCCGCCATCCAGAGACATGTTCGCAGCGTTCCCTTCAGTCGACCAAGCTCGCCCGACTGCCGATACCGTGCACCAAAGAGGACCATCCCGGCATCTGCCCCCAGCGCCGAGAAGCTGATCAGGGTCGGGATTACCGACTGGACGAAGCTGTAGACACCAAAGGCCGTCGTGCCCAGCGTGCGGGCCAGCAGCCAGTTGACCATGAAGCGCAGCCCGCGCTCTGTGACGCCTCCCGCCATGACGATGGCCGATCCACCTGCAATAGAGGCGGCGTCCGCCGCGACATCCGCCTCCACCGCGTGATCGGAACCATTGGAAGCACGAGTACTGGCCGCAGCGTCTGGATCATGCCCAAGGGTCGACATCCTGGCCA
>JAADHA010000061.1 GCA_013152105.1 Oligoflexia bacterium
GACCGAGTCCTGAAGGAGGACACAGACTTCCCAGGGCGCCCGGTCCGGTTTCAATAAAGTGGTCGGCAAGGACCTGCTGGATTGTCGCCTGACACACCGTCCCCCGGAATCGACTTCTTCCACTGGGTGTTCTCGGGGGTCGTGCGTCGGTCGCCCTTCAACTCCTGTGCGCCGTCGACGGCTGGCGGCCGGAGATTCGCAGAGACCAGCTCCACCAGATCTCTGCCAGTTCTACGCGCCTCCACCCCGTCCCGACCCGCCCCCAGACGACGTCACCTGACACTCGATTGTCGCCCAGGTCATGCCTGGGCTTCTCTACTTGCGGGCGAGGTGGAGCGCCGTCACGCCTCTGCGTCCGCGAAGATCGCGTGGATCACCTTCACCATCCGCATCCCGTTGGTCCCCTTGCGTCGAGGATCGCACCGACGGTCTTCTCGAAGGCCACATGGTGCTTGCTGGCCACCAGCGATACTCGTCGCGCCATGCCACTGTTCGAGGTTTCCGACTGATAGGTGGTAGACAAGCGCAGCGACACAGTTGCTGGCGAACCGCTTCCCCAAGCACAGATCCGAAGGCACAGATCCGAAGGCACAGATCCGAAGCATTCCGCGGCACCGCCAAATCAACGCCTGTCAGATCGGCGCCAAGTCCACCGTGAAGTGCCGCAGGAAGGGCGGCTCCTTCACGACGCGGTAGCCCGGAAGTTCGGCTGCCTTGCGGACCACGGCCTGGGCGACCTCGATGACGTAGTCGATGTGGGACTGGGTGTAGACGCGGCGCGGGACGGCCAGGCGAACCAGTTGTAGCTTCGCGTTCGGGAACATCAGGCTGCCGATCTCGACTCCCCGGATGCCACCCTCCAGGTAGAGCGCGTTGGCGACTGACTGGCCGGGGAACTGATCGGCCGGAATGTGGGGTACGAGGGCGCCCGCATCGATGAAGACCGCGTGGCCGCCCGCCGGCTGGACGATGGGGACCCCGACCTGGGTCAGGCCCTTCGCGAAGTAGGCGATGCTGCGCTCGCGATAGCGCAGGTAGTCGGGGTCGAGCGCTTCATCGAGGCCCACCGCCATGGCGGCCAGATCACGCCCGGCCAGGCCGCCATAGGTGGTGTAGCCCTCGCCCAGGATCAGGTCGTTGGCGAACTTCTCGGCCCAGTCATCCAAGCGGGTGCAGAGCAGGCCACCGATGTTGACGATGCCGTCCTTCTTGGCGGACACCGTGCAGCCATCGGCCAGATCGAACATACGACGCGCGATGGCCGGCACGCTCCAGTCGCCGTAGCCAGGCTCACGCCGGCGGATGAACCAGGCGTTCTCGGCGTAGCGTGCCGCGTCCAGGAAGAAGGGGATCTCGCGGGCCCGACAGCGCTGGCTGACGGCCTCGATATTGGCCATGCTGACCGGCTGGCCGCCCGCCGCGTTGTTGGTCAAGGTGAGCATCACCAAGGCGACCCGGTCGCGATATTCCAATAGGGCCCGGTCCAGGGCGTCGATGTCCATGTCCCCCTTGAAGGGCGCGGAATGAGAGGGCTCCATCGCGATGGGCACGGGGAGATCGACCGCGGTGGCCCCGGCCTGCTCGATGTTGGCGCGCGTGGTGTCAAAGTGGGTGTTGTTGAGGACCACGGACCCGGCAGGGAGCACGGTGTGGGCGATGATCCGCTCGGCGGCACGCCCCTGGTGGACCGGGAGGACGTGCGGGAAGCCCGTGATCCGCTTGACGACCGCGTCCAGATCTTGAAAGGAGCGGCTGCCGGCGTAGCTCTCGTCGCCCTCCATCAGGGCGGCCCACTGGTGGGCACTCATCGAGCCCGTGCCCGAGTCGGTCAGGAGGTCGATCGTGACTTCTTGCGCGAGCAGCTTGAACAGGTTGTAGCCAGCACGCACCAGAGCGGCGTGCCGTTCTTCCGGCTGCAAGAAGGGAATCGGTTCAACTGCCTTGATGCGAAAGGGCTCGATGATGGTGTTGTAGGTCCAGGGATCCACGGTGACTCCGGGTGTGGCCCCTCCTTAGCCAGCCAGGGCCACCCGGGACCACCCATCACCACCCATCACCGATGCTCGGCCACTCAGAGGTGCAGCGGGTCCTCGCGGATCGTCCAGGACTTCCCAACCGGGGTCTTGGCGGCCTCGGCGAGCTGCTCATCCCGCCACTTCTGGTACGCCGCCTCGTCCGCGAATGGTTCCGCGGTGATCGTGTAGACCAGCGTGGGCTCGGCCTTGCACTTGTGCCCCAGGGTCAGCTCCCAGCCCGTCTCGGCCGCCGTAGCCACCTTGTCGCGGAGCTGGTCAGGCCAGGTCTGGCCGCCCTCGTGGATCAGGGCGTGGTGGAGACGACGCCAGGTCTCCGTGCCCTTCTTGCACTGCGCCGTCTCGGTGAGGAGCACGCCCCACAAGAAGTTCCCGTCGTCCTGGCGGACATCGCGGAAGCGCTCGCCGGCCAACGCGTCAGCTCCAGCTTCGTCGCCCAGAGACTGGAGCGCCACCCGAGCCGCCTCGATCACCTTGGGGGGCAGGCTGGGTGCCAGGCCCACAATGGCCGCTGAGGCGGCGGCCGCACCATCGAGGTTCGTGCCCTCAGCCGCCCCCACGCGTGCGGCGTCCGGGAATGCCTGGACGATGTAGGTCAGGCTCTCCACATCGCTGACACCGCCGGCCAGCTCGACCAGCTTGGGGATGGCCGCCGCACCCTGACTGCGCGCATAGGTCTCGAGCACGCCAAAGAAGCGGGTCTTGTCGGCCCCAGCGCCGCGATCCAATTCGGCAGCCAGGATCGCACCGGTCTCGGGTCCACCGCAGTTGGCCAGGGCCCGGTACCAGCGTTCTTCCCAGAAGCGGTCACCCAACCGGTCCTGGCTGCCCACCAGGAAGTCCTTGACGGCGCTTTGGGTGTTGCAGGCTGCGCCCAGGGCCGCGATGGTCCGGCTGCGGTCGCGCGGGTTCATGCCGTCCATCCACGAGAGCAGCGCGTCGGTGGCACCCACGTTGACCGCAGCGATGGCCGCCTGGTCCCCATCGTCGTCCGGCACGGCCCTGGCCAGCTCGGTCGCGGACAGCTTCAGGGCCGCTCCCGCATCGCACTGAGCAAGCTGGACGTAGAGCGACGCGACCTGAATCGGGCTGGCGGCCTCGATCGCCTCGGCCAGCGCGGGCGCGTCACAGTCCTGGGCGAGGGTCGGAGCGGAGAGGGTCGCGGCAGCGGCGAGGAGAAGGGGGATCATGGGACTCCGAGGGAGCGTGAGTAGGGGAGCGGGCACCGACGTAACGAGCACGCCATAGCCGGCAACCCGCAGAAGTGCTTAGGTACTCCGGCGGATCCCCACATTGAATCCAGAACCAAGCGCTCAGGCGGTCACGGGCGCAGTTACAGCACCCGCCAGGCCCGGCTTGGAGAGGCGCGCTGATCAGACGCAAAGCCGCCGCTGGTCAGGATCTCGATGCCACCTCCCCCGCCACAGCACACGGCCCTCCACCCCTCCCATGCGCTGCTTCGCCTGGCGCCCTGGGCCAGCGGACTGGCGCTGTTGGCCGCCACCACGGTGTTGACCTGGCTCTACCTGGCGGGTGCGCCAGCCGTGCCATTTGGGGATGAGTCCGAACATCTGGCCGATGCGTGGGATCTGCATCGATCCTTGAATGCAGCATCGAGTCTGCCCGCCTGGCTGCACGCGCTGGCCGCCCCACACAACTCCTACCCCAATATGCTGGCCGCGCTCTCCCAGGCCACGACCCCCCTGTTCTCGGGCATCGACGGCGTCCGCGCCGCGGCGGCCAGCCTGGTGATCGTACACGCCCTGGTGGCCCTGTGGCTGGGCCCCCGCTTGTGGGGCTGGTCGGCCACCGTGATCTACATCGCGCTCTGCTGCTGCGGCCCGATCCTGCTCAGCCTGTCGACCCTGGCCCTGCTCGACGGACCCAGCGCCGCCTTCACCGGAATCGCCGTGCTGCTCTTGCTGTCCAGCGACGGCTTTTCACGCCCGGGCCTGTCGGCAGCCTTCGGCCTGGCGACGGCGGCGGCCCTGTACACAAAGTGGGTGCTGCTGGTCTTTCTCGCGCCTCCGATCGCCTGGCAGATCGCCCGCGCGGTGGTCCACAGCGCGCCGACGCGCCGCGCTCGGCTGGGTCTGGCGCTGGCGATGGCCGCGTGGGCCGCCACCTTGGCTGCGGCGGTCTGGCAAGGGGGCAGCCACCCGGCCGTCCAGTGGGCCCTACGCTCGGCCCGTCAGCCGTGGATCTTCCTCTGCGGCCCCGCGCTGGGTCTCTTGCTCGCCGGGCTGGTCGCGACGCTGGGACCGCGGGCGCGCCACCGGGATCGCACCCTGTCCCCGGCGCTGCTCGCCGCCACCGCCCTGCTGATCATCGCCCTGGTGGCGGGACCCTGGTACGCCGGCGCGTGGCCCGATCTGTTGGCCAGGCTGGACCACGAGACCGCCATGATCCAGCTCCGCGGCGCCAACCCGACGATCCCCTTTCACCGGCTCTTCTCGGATCTGGGCGATCTCGCGCCTCTCCAACTCCTGGCCCTGGTGCCCGGCCTCTTCCTGGCACTTCGCCGTCCCCTCCGCCTGGGCGATGCGCTCTCCCTGCTCTTCGGAGGGCTGATCGGCGCGGTGATGGTGACCCGAGCCCTCCCGCCAGACCTGCGCTACCTGCTGCCGGCGGTGCCCCCATCGCAGCCGCGGCTGCAACTGGTCTGGCCGAGGCCCCGCGCTGGCTGGTCCTCCCCCTGGCCGCCCTCATCGCCCTGGTCCAGACCAGCCTGGCCAGCCTCCACCACGGCCCACCTGGCGTCGGTGTGTCCACACAGATGCCCGATGGCGCATCGGTCCAGCGCCGCCTGCCCTCTCCCTGGCCGGCGCTTCCCGTGGGTCGCCTGTCTCTGCCCGACCCACTCGACCAGGCTGGCGTAGACGAATTGCTGCGCACCCTGAGACAGCTCGGTGCAGGCCCGGGAGCCCCACCCGTGATGGTCTTCCAGGGCAAGGCCCAGCCCATCCAGGGTCGAGCGGTGCGTGCGGTCGGCTTGTACAATGGCGTGGTGATGCCCACGATCGACGCATTCTGGGATCGGCCAGACCCCGCCATAAAACCCGATCAACTCGTGGTCGCCGCGGCCTGTGGCGCCGATCCCCAGCCCCTGGCGCGCATCCCGACCCGCGCTCCTCTCTGCGATCTCGGCATCTTCCGCGGCGTGCTTCCCACGCCCCAGCAGCGGTCAGATCCCACACCGCGCTGACTGGGATAGCAGCCGCCCGTCCCCTCACCTGGCTTGGACGATGAATCGTGCCCTGATCCCCGTCCTGTTCACGGTCTTCCTGGACCTGCTCGGCTTCGGGATCGTGATCCCGCTGCTGACCTTCTACGCCGAGCAATACAACGCCTCGGCCATTGATGTCACCCTGCTGATGGCCTGCTACTCCTTGGCTCAATTCCTGATGGCGCCGGTCTGGGGCGCGCTGTCGGACCGATACGGACGGCGCCCGATCCTGCTCTTCTCGGTCGGCGCCTCGGCGCTCTTCCTCAGCGGCTTCGCGGCAGCCAATGCCCTGTGGATGCTGTTCCTCTTTCGCACCCTGCACGGCGCCTGCGCCGCCAACATCTCGACCGCCCAGGCCGCGGTCGCCGACCTCACACCTCCCGAAAAGCGAGCGATGGGCATGGGCCTGATCGGCGCGGCCTTCGGCGTGGGCTTCACCTTGGGTCCGTGGATCGGCGGAGAGCTGTCCCGCTTCGGCTACGCCGCTCCCATCTGGCTGGCCGCGGGGCTGGCCGTCCTGAACTTCGTGATGGCGTTCACGATGCTCCCCGAGACCCGCGGGATCCGCAAGGACGCGGAACCGACCGACCGCGCGCAGCGCACGCTCAACCCCAAACGCTTCCTGGCCGTCGCTAGCCACCCCGTGGTCGGCCTCTGCGTGGTGCTGACCTTTGTGACGACCTTCGCCTTCGGGATGATGGAGAGCACCTTCACCTTGTTCGCCGAGCACCTGCGGGACCTGGATGCGCCGACGGTCGGCCGCTACTTCGGCGTCGCCGGGCTGGTGATGATCATTGTCCAGGGCGGGCTGATCGGGCGGCTGGTCAAGCGCTTCGGTGAAGCCCCCCTGGTACCGGTTGGCTTGCTCCTGCTGGCGGTGGGGCTGGCGGCGCTGCCCTACGCCCCACCCCCCTTCGGCATGGTGTCCGTGTTCGTCTTGATCGCGATTGGCCAGGGAATCAGCTCGCCCAGCCTCAACGCGCTGATCAGCAAGGGCACCAGCTCCGATGAACAGGGCTTCGTCCTGGGGGCCAACCAGTCGATGTCCGCCTTGGCGCGGGTAATCGGGCCCGCCACGGCCGGACTGCTCTACGCCAAGCTGGCCCCACAAGCGCCCTTCCTGGCTGGTGCCGGCATCCTGCTGCTGGGCTTCCTGGTCAGCTTCCTGGCGATCCGACGCTGGAAACAGGGCAAGCAGGACGCGATGGCGGCGCAGGCGGTCTAGGGCACTCAGGGCTGGGGCTGCGGCTGCGGCCGCGGCACTTGGCTGGCCGCGGCCCGCACCGCGCTGGCGGCCTCTTCTTCGCCCGACTGCTCCAGCAGCCAGGCCACCCGGTCATAGAGCCCACCAGCGGGAAGATCCGGGTGGCG
>JAADHA010000474.1 GCA_013152105.1 Oligoflexia bacterium
CTCGGCGTCCTTTCGCGATGTCGTGACCTGCAGATCGTGGCCATCGCTGGTGATGACGATGTCGCCCATCGTGTCGGTCCGGTAGACTTGGACTCCAGCGTGGGCGAGGCGCTGCAGGGTTTCGGGCGCGGGGTGACCGTAGCGATTGTGAACCCCAGCCGAGATCAGCGCGATCGTGGGCTTGACCAAGCGAAGCCACGCGTCCGAAGTGCTGTATCGCGACCCGTGGTGGGCGACCTTGAGCACATCGCATGGTTCAAGGCCGTTGCGCTCCAGCTCGGTCTCGGTGGGGTCCTCGCTGTCGCCAGTAAACAGGAAACATCGGTCCCCGTGCGTCATCCGAAGCACCACCGAGTTGGCGTTGAGGTCCGAGCGCGTGCCGGTCAGCGGTGTGCCCGTGGGAAAAAGGACATCAATGACGATGCCGTCGTCAAGGTGGAAGCTCTGCCCCACCTGAGCCGGTCGATAGGTGATGCCGCGGTCATCCACCATCTGCATCAGCTTGGCGTAGACCTGGGTGGTGTGAGGCAGGCCGTTGTCGGTATAGAACTTCACCGGGAGGGCAGCGAGGACATCCGCCAGCCCGCCGATGTGATCGGCGTGAGGATGGGTCGCCACCACCAGATCGAGCTGCGTGACCCCCCGCTGGCGCAGCTTGTCCACCACGTCGGCCTGCTTGATGCCGCCGTCGATGAGCACCCGCTTGCCGGCCGGCGTCGTGATCAGGATGCTGTCACCCTGTCCGACATCCAGCATCTCGACCCGGACCGTGCCAGCGAGAGCCGGTAGCGCCCAGACCACCAACAGGGCCAAACACAGTGTCAGGCAGAGTGCCAGGCGATGGACTGGGTTGCTGCGAATTCGCACAGGGTCGGCCTACCTAGAGCTTGTCGAAGAAGACCGTGCGGTTCGTGTAGTCGTAGCAGGCCAGGTAGTAGTTTCCCTGTGCCAGGACGACTTCGTTGTGGAAGCCCAGCGCACCCTGGTCCCCGGTGATGGTCTGGGACTGCCAGGCGTCCCCGACCAGGGTGGCCAGCTTCATGTCGTTGTTGCGACCGTCGAAGTAGGCGATGCCCGGCTGGGTCCCGTTCAGGAAGATCGCGGTGTCGGCACCCACGAATTCACCCGTGTCCACCGCGTCGATCTGCCAGTTCCCAGGCGTTCCATGGGCCAACAACAGGTCCTGGTTGCCGACATCGTGGTACGAGATCCACAGTTCTCCATTGTACACCAGGATGTCGGGCCACTGGCCCACATCGCCGCCACCATCGAGCTGCACGTCGCCACCACCGTCGTCGACGACCTCGATCGTGTAGTTGTCGGCCGTGCCCCAGGCCAGCTTCAGGTTGCCCTGGGCCCGATCATAGTAGGCGATGTACTCGACCCCATCAGCGATCTCGATGTGGGCGAATTCCCCGACATCCGCGGCGACCGTCTCGCCGTTGATGTCCTTGGTGGCTTCGCCCGCGTCGATGACGCTGCTGGTGAACGCGCTGCCATCCCATCGGGACAGGCGCAAGGCCCCGCTGTTCTGGTCGTGGTGCACGATGACGGGGCTGCTGGTCGAGTCCAGCGCCAGGCTGGCGAAGAAGCCGGCGTTGCCACTGGGCTCGGCGCCGCCGTCCGCTGTGTCGTTCTGCCAGGTCCCGGTGGCGGGATCTCGGCGCGCCCAGCGCAGGGTCTCGAGCTTGATGTCCTGGTAGGCGATCCACGCGGTGCCGTCTCCAGCGATGGCCAAGCTGGCGTAGCGGCCTCGATCGCCGACATCGAGCCCCTGGTCATCGGCGTAGCCGTCGGCTTCTTCGTGGGTCCACGTTACCGGGTCCGTCGACAGGTCTGCGATGGCGAAGCCAAGGGCCCCCTTGGTCCGATCATAGTAGGCCAAGGCAGGGCTGCCGTCCTGCATCACGTCCATGCTCAGCCACTGGCCCCAGTCGTGGTCCCAGACCGGTGTCTCCGTTGCGGTCGTGCCCGAGTCGGTCACCTGCGTCGGGCTGATGTTCGTGTCGGTCTTGCAGGACTTGCAGCCCATCTGGCCGGGAAGCAGCGCGGCCGCGAGGACCAGGCCACCCACTGGGAGCGTTGCGGAGGATGTGGGGGCGCGCATGAGCGGCTCCTGGGTTCGGCGTGCAGGGGTCAGGGGATGGTGCTGCGAATGCGGATCGGGTTGCCATACACCCATGGGTAGGAGTGCATCAGCTTGGTCACCATGTCCGCATCATCGCCCAGAAACGGCGCCAGGTGCCACGGGATCATATCGATTCGCACCCGGTAGGTACCCGGCTCGGTGATGGCGAAGCTGCCGCAATCGGTCTGCCAGGGCTCTCCATCCCGATAGACCGTCGCGCTGATCTCGGGGGCTTCCGTGCCTTGGGGAGAGGCCGCGGTCAAGGTGGGACAGGTGAGCTCGAGCGTAGCTGGCAACACCGCATCGGTCAGCGCGCTGCCCATCTCGTAGAGCGTTCCATCGGCGCCGAGCAGGTGAAAGTCGAAGTCCTGCGGCGTGCCCAGGGCTTCAAAGGCGATGTGGAAGCGCCCCGCGGCCAGGGTGCGCTTGGCCGTGTCCAGGTCGTCTCCGTCCATCCAGAGATACTGCGAGAACCAGCGCAGCATGCGGCGGTAGGAGTCGGGGCGTTCGCCGTCCACCATGGGGGAAGGAAAGACGTTCTGGTGTGCATCGGTCCCGGCGGTCGCCACGACGACGCGGTCGTCCGGGCCGGTCGCGTTGAGCGTGTCCCAAGCCGTCTCGGACGGAGTCTGCGCCAAGAGCACCAGCAGGACGAAGAGGTCGGGCTGTGCAGTCGTGTCGGCGGCCGTAAACATGGCCATATCGATGAGCCAGCTTGTCGGGTCCAGGCCCAGGTCTTCAGAGCGTATCGTCGGGTCGAAGGCCGCGTGCAGGTTGAAGACCTCGACCCCCTGGAGGCCTTCGTCGACCTGGGTTTTCAGGGTCTCGATGTCCCGGCCCTCGGTGTGGGCCAGCATGCTGACGGCGCCAGCGTCGGCAAAGGCGGTCAGCGCGGCGGCGTCGCCTTGGTTGTAGAGCGTGTCGCGCTCGGCCGCGTCCCCCGGCACATGCTGGTTCAAGCCCACTGGCATGATCTCGTCTTCCACGCCCGGGTACCAGTTGACCACGCGGCCATCGTCACAGGTGTAGCGGTAGACGCGAGGGTCGGTCGCGCTGGGCAGCAAGGTGCCGCCATCGTCCGGCAAGAAGGCGCCGGCGGTGGGGTCGTCGTCCCAAGTCGCCGACGAAAAGTAGCTGGGGTGATCCGTGAGGAAGGCGTGGTCGATGCCCGATTCGCAGAGGCCGCGGCGCAGGTCGTCCAGGCAGTCGCGGCGAGGCGCACCGCTGTCGTCAAAGGGTTCGCCGTCACAGGCGTCGTGGCTCCAGGTGGAGTGCAGGTGAACGATCGCCCGTTCAAAGTGGAAGCCGCGCGGAGCCGTCACCTCGGAGGAGAGCGAAGGCAGGCTCCGACGCCAAGGACGCGTCCCGTCATCCGCCGTGTCAGCGGTACCGACCCACGTGCTGGCGCTGTCTCCCGAAGCTGCAGTGCAGCCAAGGACGGTGAGCACGAGGGCGAAGATGGGCAACATGGCCGGGAGTGTAGCGCGGTCTCGGCGCATCGTCCGGTCGTCGCAGGGGAGATGGACCACAGCGAAGCCGTGGACCCAGGCGGCGAGCCGGCATAGCGAAGGAGGGACCACAGCGTGTGACCGCCAGCCCTCGTAGCTCAGGTGGATAGAGCAACCGCCTCCTAAGCGGTAGGCCACAGGTTCGAATCCTGTCGAGGGCGCCACGCTAGAAGCAGGGGGGGTGCCGGAATCCATACAGCGGGGTGCCGGCCCGCCGGCAGCCTGACAGCCTCGCCCCGGCCGCCAGAACCACGGGCAGCACCACGGGCAGCACCTCTGCTGGGCCAGCCAGGGTTGGCGCGGGTCCTGCAAAAGGGCCAGGTTCCACCCCGGAGTCGCTGTGGATTCCCTGTTCCTGTTCCTCGCCCTGACCCTGCTGGGCTGTTCCTCGACCGTCACGCTGCCCGCCGTGGGCCTTCCCCCCGACACGCTGCTGTTGCGCGAGTTCATCGTCCTGGGCACCGACCGCAGCTTGGGTCGACGGGGTCGCTTCTCGGCCGAAGGCTGCTGGTTCCAGGCGCCCAACACCTGGCTGTGGGTACACGACCCGGTCCTGGCCACCGCCACGGATCCCTGGCTCTACTTCAACGGCCCCTGGGACAGCGCGCCATGGTTCTGCCTCTCCGCCACCGACCGCCGCCGGGTGGAGTTGGCGACCCTCAGCCTGCGGCCGACCAACTCCGTCCCGGCCTCCACCGTCCAATCCGTTCCCCGAGGTACCCGGGTCGTGGTTCGCTACGCCGCCTTGGTGGACGGCCAGCTTCGCGTAGGGACCGCGCCCCTGGGACGAGAACTCACCGACCCCGACACGTCAGAGCTGGCCGAGCTGCTGGGCAGCCTGGCGGCAGAAGGCGCCTGGGCCGGGACGCCTGTGCAGGTGTCCTCGCGGTGATGAGCGTCGTCGAGGGGGGGCGGGATGCATGACGAGCACGCTTTCTTTGCGGTCCGCCTTGCCCCGGCGGCTGGCCCTGATTACATCGAAGGTGTTGCCAACGCGGCAGCGTGGTGCGGGGTGGAGCAGTCCGGTAGCTCGTCGGGCTCATAACCCGAAGGTCGTCAGTTCAAATCTGGCCCCCGCTTCCAATCTCAGAGGCCGCTTCTCGACAACTCGGGAAGCGGCCTTCTGCTATGCGGGCCTGGTCTGCACGATTCGCGGCTGAAAGCGCGGGGTCTGGGCGCCAGCCGCCACCTCGAGGAATCGGTCCCTCAGCACCATCGCCAGCCAGTCATAGGCGCCTGATTCGGGGATCTGAAGCTGCTCCTGGCTGCAGTACCACCCGAAGGCCAACCTTCCCTGGACCATGACATCGCCAAAGGTCCAGTCCAGCGGGTACTCGCGCAGGTACAAGGTCGACCGCTCCGTCGACGCCCGGGGCGGGGACTCGGCCTGGAAGTGGTGCAGTTTGGTCCCGGTGTGCACGTCAGCGCTGAGGACCAGCCGGTCGACCTGGAGTTGGGCCATCGCGTCGATCAGGCACTGGATGGCCAGGTCGGGGGTGGGGGCCGCGCGCATGCCTTCAGCGGTGAGCTCGATGACGTTGAGGCGTTCGCGCAGACCCTGGTTTCGCGCCAAGCCGTAGCGTACGCTGTGGCGGAGATCGGACCAGGACAACAGCCCGATCATCTTTGAGAAAGCGAGGGCCGCGATCGCGATGGCACCGAGGATCACGGCCGACGTGGCGCTGTTGGCGTACATGATGCTGAGCGCGGCCACCGCCAGAAAGGCACAGCCCGCGTAGAGCACCAAGACCGCCTGCCGCTGGCTCAGGCCCCGGTCGAGGAGGCGGTGGTGTACGTGTCCTCGGTCGGCTTCGAACAGGTGACGCCCAGCCAGGAATCGCCGGATGATCGCCAGCAGCGTGTCCATCACCGGCACGCCCATCGCCAGCAGGGGGATGAGCAGGGAGACCACTGTCGAGGACTTCGATGAGCCGCTGATCGCGGTCACCGCCAGCGCATAGCCCAAAAAAAGGCTGCCACTGTCCCCCATGAAGATGCTGGCCGGGTTGAAATTGTAGCGCAGGAAGCCGACCAGTGCGCCAGCAAGTGCAATCGCGGTGGTCGAGACGATGATGTTGTGGTGCACCACGCCGAGGACGAACAAGATGGCGACGGTGAACAGGGCGATGCCCGTCGCCAGCCCATCGAGCCCGTCGATCAGGTTGATCGCGTTGACGATGCCGACGATCCACAGCACGGTCACGGGGTAGGAGAGCCACCCCAGCTCGATCGGCGCGCCGAATGGGGTGGCGATCTTCGCGATCGAGTAGCCGAGAAAGTAGGCGCCGGTGGCCACCAGTACTTCGACCAATAGCTTCGTCCTGGGACGGACCCCGCGCAGATCGTCGACCAGGCCGAGCAAGACCATCACCAGCGCCCCACCTGCCAGGCCAATCAATTGCGGCGCGTCGGCCAGGTAGACCTTCGAGATGTCGTTGTCCCAGAAGAACAGGCCGAAGACCGGCACCGCGAAGGCCACGGCGATGGCGATGCCCCCGACACGGGGAGTCGGGACGCTGTGGACCTTGCGTTCTTCAGTGCCGGCGTCCACCGCACCACGGGCTACGGCGAAATCGCGCGCCAGCGGTGTCAGCACCAAGGCGCAAATGGCGGACAGGAAGAAGGCGACGAGGTAGGTCAGCATGGGACTCTCAGCGCTGTGGCCACCTTGGGGGTGGCCGGTGCCCGGCGATCACATTGTTGCTAATTGCAACGGGCCGATCCTGCTTGCTGAACGTCGTCAAACGCTGTCTTCTTCTCGACGCTGTCTTCTCGAGCTGCCTAATCGACCAGAACCTCGGCGTAGGATGCCACGGCGCGCTGCTCGCCCCAGGCGCCCAGCGCGAAGTTCATGGGCACGAAGTCGGGCGTCAGGGTGGATCCCGTCAGGGACTGCGCCTGGCCGCTGTAGCGAATGGACGTGGTGTCGACGTTGGCCGGCGGCGTGGCGTCCTCGTCCCCAGCCGGTAGCGAAAAAAGAGGGCGTTGTCTG
>JAADHA010000318.1 GCA_013152105.1 Oligoflexia bacterium
ACTGGCCTCTGTCGCGGCTGGCCGATCTGCTGCACCAAGCCTGTGATGATCGCTGGCTGCTCCGGGTGGGTGATGGTCCGACCTGCGTCCTGGGCGAACGCGGCGAAGCGGCATGGCACCGTGGCGAAGGGCACACCAACCTTGGCCTGCGGCGCACGATCGCGGTGGTGGACAGCGTCACCGGGCAGACGGTCGGGCAGGTGGCCCAGAACTCTGTCGGATCGGTCAGCCTGGACGGCCGGGGACGCCGGGTCCTGTTGACGGACACCGATCGCGTGGTGACCGAGTCTGGACAGGGCGGTGGTTTGGCCACCTTTGGCGGAGGCAGCGCGCCCGCCATGCATGCGGCCCTGGCCCGAGCCCTGCTCTTTCGCGTCGGCCTGAAGCCGCCCTGTCGGGCGCGTCTGGCCGGCGGCGAGACCATCTTTCACGGGCTGGGCACCGCTGGTGGTCTGTTGTTGGCCAAGGTCATCCAGGGCCCCAAGCGCAAGGTGCGTCACGCGGGCCCCTTGGCGGTGGTGCTGGACGCGGCTCCCTACGCGGACGCCACAGATTCCCAGGCCGCTCAGCGGTGGCCAGTGCCAGCCCGCGTCCAGGTGGTGCTGGATCTTCACCACGCCGGCCTGGCACGAAAGCTGGGACTGGGGGCACTCCACGGGTCTCTGCCGGAAGCCGAACAACGGCGGGCGGTCCAGGACCACTGCGGTGCCTCGCTCGTCGAGGCTTGTCTGGCGGCGGGCTTGCCGCCGCTGGTAGAGGGCGGTGAGTGCGCGCTGTGGGATGCCGCGGCTTGGACCTGAAGGGCGGCCCGTCTCCAGGCGATCATTCCCCGGGCTTTGCTAGCTTGCGGGACGCTGGCGGCGCGTGTGGCTACAGGGTGCGGGTCCGCGTGAACCCAGGCCGAGGATGATGTCGCAGCCCACAGAAAACCCGTGTCCTTCCCCTGCGCAGCTCCGGGATGCCTTGGCCTTGCTCGAACCCTTTGGCGCCCATCCTGCGACTGGACCCATCCACGATCCGCTCTACGCGCTGATTCAGGACGGCGAGGCCGCCGGGGAAGACGTGGAGTCCCAGGACGCCCTGAGGGTCGCGCTGGCTCGCTACGCAGAACACCCGGCGGCGGCCGCTGTCCGAGCGGCGCTGGGACCCTCCATGGCGCTGCCGGTCCGCAGTCTCAGCGATGTCCTGAGCAGCCATGGGCCCTGGACTCAGGACGATCCGGTGGATGAAGTCGACCTGCGTCTGCGCCAGGCCGCCGAGCAGCGCAAGATGTTCGAAGACCGGCTGGCGCGCACCAGCGATGAAAATGCCCGCCTGGCTCGTACAGCAGACGCCTTGGCCCTGGTCGGCGCCGTGATGGCCGTCGGTGCCCTCGTGGGCTGGTTGGGGGCGCTGGGCCTGTGGAGCATCGACTGGATCAGCCCGCCCACCCCGCCAACCGGCAGGACCTTTCAGGAGCACAAACCATGATTCCGTCGTCGACCCTGTTCTCTTTTCGAGTCGTCGGCATCCCCGTCGAGATCGGTACCACCGCCGCCCTGCTGGTGGGTTTTCTGGCCCTGTCCTATGGTCGCAGCGGGACCGCGGGGCTGGTGACGGGGCTCGCCTATGCCGTGGTTCTGTTGGCCTCGATCCTGGTCCACGAGCTGGGCCACGCCATCATCGGCACGCGGCTGGGGCTGCAACCGCAGCGCATTGTCCTGCACGGCTTTGGTGGTTTCACCCAGTATGGTCGCCGACCACAACCACGAGCTGGGGTGATCTCCTCGCTGGCGGGTCCCGGGGCCGGACTTCTGTTGGGTGTCGCTCTGATCGGCCTTCGACTGGCCTTGCCCCTGCTGTTGCCCAGCGTCGCTCATGGTCCAGTCATCGGCCTGCTCGGCATGGCGATCGCCGTCAACATCTTCTGGAGCTTGTTCAACTTGCTCCCGATCTATCCACTCGATGGCGGCCAGGTGCTGTGGCACGGCCTTCGGATCAAGCTGGCGCCGGACCGGGCCAACCGCATCGTGCGCAATGTCTCGATTCCGGTCGCGATTCTCACCGGGGTGGTGGGCTACCTCCTGGGCTACATCTTCATCCCGCTGATCTGCTTTTTTGCCGTGATGCAGGTCCTGCGCCTGTGACTGGACCGTGCGCGGTGGCCGCGCTACAGCGCAGCGTAGCGCGGTCCCGGAGCCCAGATGCCCGCAATTCGTCGACAGATCCTGGTCACTTCCGCACCGCGCAAGGTGTGGGCCGCCTTGACCACCAGCGAAGGGCTGACATCGTGGCTGGTAGATGAAGCGCGGGTGGATGGTCGCAAGGGCGGGCGGGTTGTGCTGGTCAGCGAGGACGAAGACGGCAACCCCACCGAAGATCGTGGGATCATTCACAAGTGGCGGCCGACCAGTCACCTCGAGATCACGTTTGACACGGTCGGGATGGGACCGCTCAAGGGCACGCGCCTGGCCTTCCAGGTCGCGCTCGATGGCGGTGAGACCCGCATCGCCATGGTGCACAGCGGCACCCTGTTCGATGACCCTGACCAGAGCGCTCGGGTAGAGAAGGACTGGCGCCAGGCTTTTGGCGCCCTCCAGGCGCTCTTGGACGGGTGAGGGGACCGCGGGCCGCAGACGTACTCGACTGACTCAACATTGGGACGCATCATGCCTGGCTTCGATCCAAACGACCTCGGTGGCCTGATGGCTGGCTTTCAGCAGCAGGTGGAGCGTCTTCAGCAAGAGGCTGCCGCGACGCAGGTCCAAGGCCAGGCCGGCGGTGGCCTGGTCACCGTGGTCGCCAATGGCGGCCAGGAGATCCTCTCGGTGAAGATCCAGGACGCGGCACTCGATGACCGCGAGCTGCTGGAAGACCTGGTGGTCGCCGCCACGAATGATGCGCTGCGACTGGGAAAAGAAGTCATGGCATCCAAGGTGGGGGCCTTGACCGGTGGAATGGGCTTGCCTCCTGGCCTGCTGGGCTGACGGCAGGCCACGGCCTCTGCGACGGCCTCTGCGACGGCCTCTGCCGCGTTGTCAGTTGGGGTCGGCGCGGGGCGCGATGGCTGGATCCCGATACCGTGGGATCTCGCCACCGAGCTCCCTGATCGAGACCGTGCCGCCCTGGGGCCACGCCGCCAGGCGCAGCAGGTCCGTCAGCTCCCGAGCGATGATGCGATGCCCCAGGGCGCTGGGGTGCATCTCGTCCACGAACAGCTCATCGGCTGACCGTCCAGATGACAGGAATAGGCGAGGGACCTCGATTATTTGCGCACCCCTTCGGCGCGCGGTGTCGCGCATCACCTGTCGATAGGGCTCCCAGGCGGCGGGTGGGTGCCGACCGCGCTTGAGATCTTCGCGGTTGGCGAGGACCATGAAGAGCACCTCGGCGCCATGGCTGCGCGCCAGATCGACCATCGTGTCGAGGTTGCGCGCGTAGTCCTGGATCGCCACTCGCCTGGGTCCAAGCTTGATCTCGCTGCCCAAGGTGAAGCCTACCTTGTGCAGTCGCTGGGCCCGTCCCGCGACCCGCAGCCGCCAGTCGGCCAGCCGGAAGAGGGCGCTGGCCGACAACAGCCGGCGAAGCTTGGCGACCGGGCTTTGGTCCCAGGCGGCGTAGGCGCTCAGCAGATCGCGGTCGACAAAGGAGTCGAAGTTGTTGTCCGACCACAGGTTGGCGATGACCAGCAGGTCGGGCTGCAGGTCCATTACCCGCATGCGCAGCAGATTGAGGCACTGGAAGGTCGAGTAGCCAGGCACCGCCGCGTTCACCAGGTCGACCTCGGGACCGAGTGTGCGCGCGGTGATCTCGCCGAAGACCTGTCCGTCAGCGACGCCATCCCCGAAGACGCTGCTGTCGCCCACGGTGACCAGCCGGCGCCGACCTGGGGGCTTGGGTACGGCCAGCTCTGGGCCGCGCAGGCCCAGGCTGTTGATGCGGATCGGGAAGCCGCGCTGGTCACGCACCCCGGGGGCAAGCTCCCACAACAAGTAGGGATTGCCGCGCATCAGGGGGGCGTCCTCTTCTGGCTGGGGCGGTGGCGACTGCCACGCGCGCAGGTCCGCCTGGAAGCCCAGTCGCGCCACGGCCTCGCCCGTTGCCATCAACAGCAGGAAGACGACCGTGGCATAGGCCAGCCTGCGGATCTTGCTGGGTCTGTTGTGCGGCCCGTGGTGCACTACTGGGGGTCCGGCTGGCGGTCGGCGAGATCCGCTTCCACCCGCCGCAG
Organism: Oligoflexia bacterium; assembly: GCA_013152105.1. Classification (GTDB taxonomy): domain Bacteria; phylum Myxococcota_A; class UBA796; order UBA796; family UBA2385; genus UBA2385. The sequence continues at coordinate 4,211 of JAADHA010000318.1, forward strand.
GTTCTCACGCGCGGCGCGATTGCCGGGCTGCAAGCGCAGCACTGCGCGAAAGGTCTCGGCCGCCTGGTCCAGCTCGCCGCGCTCTGCTTGGATCAGCCCGATTCCGCCGCGGGCCTCGGCCATGTTCGGGTCCGCGATCACGGCGCGCTGAAAGTCCTCTTCGGCGCGGTCCTTTTCTCCTAGTTCGTAGTGAGCCCGACCGCGCAGATACCAGCCGTAGCCCGATTGCTGTTGGGCCAGCGCGCCCTCGGCCGTGAGCAGCGCGGCCCCAGCGCGACCGTCGTCCAACATCAGCTCGGCCAGGGCGAGCTGTGGCGTGGCCTTCTTGCCATCGGTGAGCATCACGGCCTGGCGCAGGGCCTGCTCAGACTCGGTGAGCTGGTCTTCTTGGAGCAGCAACACGCCCAGGTTCTCCCAGGTGCGCCAGTCGCCCGGGGCTTCGTTCGTGGCGGAGCGCAACAGGTCGATGGCGCGGGAGCTGTCGCCGCGTGCGCGTGCGGTGCGGGCCTGTCCGGTCAGCGCTGGAACGTGGTGCGGATCCAACTCCAAGGCTTGACCGAAGTCGTCGTTCGCCGCGGTGAGTTGGCCCTTGCCAAGGGCGATCTCGCCGAGAACGACCAGGGGCCTGGGGCTGCTTGGGGCCAGCATCCGGGCCGTTGTCGCGTAGCGCAGGGCATCATCCCAGGCCGCAGAGGTGGGGCCCTCGGTTCGGGCACGCGCCAGGGAACGTCGGGCATCCGCCAGGTGCGGATCGATCAGGGGATCGAGTGAAGCCGCCCCGATCTGCCCCCCCGTTCGCTGTAGCTCGCGAGCCTGACGGAAGACGCCCTCGATGTCGCCGGAGCTCGCCTTGCCCAGCAGGCGCAGGAAGCTCTGCCGGGTCCGGCTTCGAACTGCCAGGAGATCGGTGGCATCGGGATCTTCGATGACCCAGATGCGGTCCGCTGGGGCGAGGTGATCGGCCAGCGTAGAGAGGTGAAGTACCGGGCGCTTGACCGGCGCGCGCCCCAGCCCAAGAGGGGAGGGGAGCGCGGCATTGGTGGCCTTGTGCCACTCCAGCAGGCCCTGTCGATCCGTCACGGCCAGGCTGGCCAGGTCTTCGGGGATGCTGGCGTCGAGGGCGTCGAGCAGGCTTGGTGTGGCCTTGAGCCGCTCCCGCAAGCGCGCGAGGGGAAAGCGTTGCTTGCTGGCGACCAGGATCAGGCTGTCCGCGCCAAAGGGAGGTAGCCAGGCTTGCACGACGGGGAAGCGGTTCGCCACGGCGCTGGCCAGGGCGGGTGCCCGACCGTCGTCGACCCAAGCCAGGTGCAGCACCAGGATGTAGATACCGTCCGGTCTGAGGTGGCCGAGGACCATGTTGAGGTGTTCAGGGGTGGGGGCCACATGGAAGGAGTCGGACCAGGGCGCCCGTGCGATCTCGATGATCGCGTCCATCCGACCGACCGTCGCCAAGAGGGGACCGGGGGGAAGGGCCGCCAGCCTGACTCGAGGATCCAGCCAGGCCGCGCGAAGCTGGGGATCGGCCATGGCCATGCTGCGCACGGCAGCCGGGGCGGGTGTCGCGACCGTGATCGAGCTGAAGTCATGCTGAACCGCTGCACCCAGGGCTTGTGCCAGATCGTCCCCCAGCACCAGGACCTGCCCGAGCTGGGGGGCGAGCAGGCCCGCCAGATGGCCGGCCAGCGTCTCGGCTTCGGCGCCGCGGCCGACCGACTCAGCGAGCAGCCCGTCCTGTTCGATGGTGCGCTCCGGCTGGTGTCCGGGAAGCGGCCGATCTCGCTGCGGATCCCAACTGCTCGATGGCACGCGGAGGGTCACGGCACCCCGCGGGTCGACCTGGTGGAGCAAGACCACACTGGCGCTGCGGGATTGTGCGTCGACCAAGGTGGCATCCGCGCTGCGGGTCAAGGGCCAGGCGCCAACGGCGAAGACGGCGGGATCGGGCCGCGCCCCGACCCATGCCAGCGAGATGCAGGCCGCCGCGATCAGCAGACCTCCGAGCTGGGCAGGGCGCCACAGGGTCCAGATGATCGCGCTTCCGCCCACCGCGCCGGCGACCCACAACGGCGCCCAGGGCGCGGTGAGCATTGCAAGCGCGCCACCCAGGACGATGCCCAGCCAGGTGCCTTGCGAGACCCGACGGGGGCCCCACGCCAGTCCAAGCAGGGATCCAGTCAGCGCGGCCGCCAAGGTCAGGGGTACCAGGCGCAGTATCGCCGCGGGCACCGCGGCCCCGTCGGCCATGCCGTCCAGCACGACCATCCTGGCCAGTCCTGGTCCCTTCCACAGCAGCACCCAAGCTGACAGCAGCGCCAGGCCAGCGGCCAGGACGCCCGCTGCGACCCGGCGCGGTGCCAAGGCCCTGCTGAGGACCGCTGCCGCGCTGGCCACACCCAAGAC
>JAADHA010000154.1:0-2379 GCA_013152105.1 Oligoflexia bacterium
CCGCTGCACCACCCACAACCTGCATGCAGCCATCCGCGACTACGGTGCGGAGCACATGCAGTTGAAGATGGGTGCCGGATTCGCCGGACTTCAAGTCTCAGGTTCCTGACTTCTCGATCATCCGAAGGCCTCTGTTTTTCGCGGTCGCGTGAAGATATCCGTGCCCTGACGATGGGTCCCAACGCGCTCGATGGCCTGGCGGACGGGCGGTAGATGGCGAAGCATGGCTGATAACAGCGTGACGCTGGCGGGACTCGCGGCGCGGGACCGGTATAGCTGTGACTCGTGAATTAAATAATATCAAACAGTTGGAACAACCAAGGCGCCATGCCACTGTTCGAGGTTTCCGACTGTTAGGTGGTAGACAAGCGCACTTACCCGGTGAGATCTGCTGGGTTCCGCGTGAGCGGTAGGCCGTAGAACGAGAGGACGAAAGCTGATGACCCAGCAGAAGTCGGAGGATCGCGTAGTACCGCAAGGCTGTCGAAAGGCGGCCCCAAGCCGAGGGGTCGAGCCCTCCGGTGGAGGGATGGCGATCCCGGTCGAGGGAGTGGACCAGCAACTCGGGCTGTTCTTCGCTACAGCCGAAGCGCTACTGGGCCGAATGTTCCAGCGAGCCGGACCGATCCGGTGGGCAGGAGCGCAAGGCGTCGAAGGCGAAGGCCACAACGAGCCCCGCGGGTCCCGCGAGGATGGAAGAGGTGGTGGAGCGCCTGAACACGGCGTTCTCCAAGGTCGCGGCAAACAAGGGGGCCCCAGGTCCTGACCGCCAGACCATCGGTGATGTGCGCAAGCGCTGGCCGCGGTTGGAAGCGGTGTTGCGCCTGTTGCGTTGCACGACCCATCCGCTCTCCAGGGTTGAGACCTGATCACCCGTTCAACACCAGAGATCAAGTCGCTTCGGCACCTCTGTGACGGAGCAAGCCCTCGATGCATCGGTCCCAGCTACAAAGACTCCAACTCAAGCATCAACTCCGAGCCTGGTGTTGCGGTTACCTTCAAAAGCCGCCTTTGGCCCCCCGTCAGGGTCAACGTTGGGGACCCAAACAACGACATCGCGTCCCAGAAATCATCCGAACAAGCCAGTTCTTCACAGTTCTCGCCACAATCCAGCACGCTCACTTGCCCCGTGCCGCCGTCCGAATCGCGCTCAGCAGCCGCAGAGACCTTCACAATCGCGTCCTCGGTCGAGTCCACCCAAGCATAGACAGCTCCCGCTGCGCCGGCCGCCCCGTACAGTTTCACCCGAAACGCATCCGCACCGAGTGTCACCGATCCAGCGTCCGCGCACGTCTCGGCAAATGTGGCTTCCTCTGTCTCGATCGTCAATGATGTAGATCCCACGACGTCCGCGTCGTCGATCTCCCATACGTACAACGACTGGAAATCGTCCATGCTGTCAATAGTAACCCTGCCAAACTCCGGCCAAACTCCGCCGCCAACCGCGGCAGATGGCCTCAAGGGCGAATAGCCGTCGCATGATTGGAGCACGAACCCTGCTGTGGCGTCAGACTCAATGCCAATCCCGATCGATCGTCCTCCAACATCAAGTGTCCGGTACTGGCCCGACACGCCGTCGACATAGTTAGTGTCGAGGCGTGTTTCCGAACAGTCCATCACGATATTATCCATCACGACCGGAACTGAATCGCTCATCGCTACTTCAGTCCGGCTACACTCAAACAAGTACACGGAGTCTTCGCCACGTATTGAGGCTCCTACCTCTGTCCACTCCTGGGATGCTTCCTCTAGACTCTGACCGTACGCCGTCTCGAATACGGTCGCCGCATCCTGTCGCTGTTCGATGTCGCTAAATGCGCTATAGAAGTTCATGAACACCTCAACTCCCCCAGTACGGACAAGTTGGGCGACAAACGACTCAGCTATGTCGTAGTCGACCTCGACGTCGCCGACAACCATCCCTACGACATCCCCTCTATGCTCGACTGAGTCGTGGTAATTGGTAGGGTTGGGAGAGAGAAACTCGGCCAAGCCCTCCTGAAAGAACGACGGAGGGACTCCGACGGTCCATACCAAGTGATGCAGTAGTTCGTGCCGGTCTAACGGCACGGTGCTGTAGATGTCTGTTGGGGGCTTGAAGCACCCACTCACTGGTTCTCCAGTGCCGCACAGTTCCGAGAGATCGGCCCACAACCCCAGATAGTAGTAGTCGAGGTGAGGTGCTATTTCGTCTGGCAAACCGAGATAGCTCAGCATGACTTGCCGCTCTGATTCCAGCCTATCACCAAGGGAACTGCAAACTGGATCAGAGGTGTAATACCGCACGTGCGGAGTGGAGAAGGCCAACTCGACATTGTCCACTTCTGGACGATTATCGGTCTCGGGGTGTGTACACGAAGTCCACACAAGCCACCCAGC
>JAADHA010000154.1:2392-8982 GCA_013152105.1 Oligoflexia bacterium
CAGGCTCGACCAACAAGTCGAGTCTCTGGCCGCAGTAGGGTGCTAGTTGCGTGCATCTCCACCCGGTCCCGTCTTGAGTACGTACGTCCCGCCAGGGCACAACTGAACGTTGCCGAAAGTCATTGGATCCATCACCACCGTCGCACCGTGGCCGTCGAACGCGATCAAGGCCCCTGGCAATGAGAGCCCGGAAACACCCAAGTCGAACTGGCCGTCGCGGCCAGATCGTCCATGTTGCCCGCTGCTATCTGGGCGAGGTCCCGGAGGCATCGCTGGCTTGGCGCTACGTACCATCGGTAGAGTAGACCTGCCAGGTGATCTCATAGTCCACATCAGTCTCGGTCCAACGAAGCGTGACGTCACCGTCGACCACCTGCACTTCGGCACCCTGGAGGACATCGATGTCAGCCTCTACTACTTGGTAGCGGGCGTCGAGAGGGACTGCTGGTCCGTAGTCGCAGTGCTCGCCCAGACAGCCGGCAGAGAGCCACAGTCCGAGCGCGAAGGCCAGCGGCAGGCGGATGAGGAGTCTGATGGCCACAGTCATGGTTCAAGCCGGTGCAGTCTACCCACCTGGTCCATGTCAACGATGTATCCCGCACCGTCACCAAACGTAAGCACCCTGCCGACCTCGACTTCGGACTGCCAGTCACTCGGATACTGTGCTATGGGATCCAAGCCCCAGTATGGCAAGTCGCACTTGGCCCATGCCGTGCCGCCTATTATCCCTGCCATGAATACCATGACCGTCACGATTCGCTCCCAATAATAGGGGTTCTTGGAATCGGTCCGGTGAGTTGGCTCGACACGGTCACGTTGCATCATCCACCACCATTTCCGCCTCGGGCACTGATCCGAAGGCCGAATGAGAAGTGACGAGGCCCTGATGACGAGGCCCCAAGTCTGGTATCAAGAGGATCTACCACCTGCTGCGGCGCGGGGCAAGTGTGCCTGCCCCCGCCATTCCCGCCGGCGCCACGCTGTTCCAGCAACGGCCACTCAGAACAGCACGCAGAACAGCGCCCGAGCCAGGCCCGACTCGATCAGCGCCGGCAAGATGATGATCGCCAGGATGGCCAGCAGGTAGGGCCGGATGGCGCCGGCTTCGGGCTGGGACGAGATGATCACCTGGGCGAGCTGGCGGCGCATGGTGGCTCCTGCTGGGAGAGTGGACTCGCTGTGGACACACTCATGCAGACAACGCCTGTGCTGGCGGGTTGCTTACGCCGCCCTTCCTGACGAAGTCCACACAGGTGTGCTAGGGGCGCCCGTGGCTGCCGCCTCCTCCAACCCGCCCTCCGACGAAGTCCTGACCCTGGCTCAGGTGCTGGAGCGCTGCCGTACCTGGCTGTCGCAGCGGGGGGTCGACAACCCTCGCTTGGACGCTGATCTGCTGGCCGTGCACGCCCTCGGCCTGCCTGATCGCGTGCAGCTCTACCTGCAGCTCGACAAGCCCCTGGCCCCGCCGGAACGCGATGCCATCCGGGCCCTGGCTCAGCGGCGCGGGGCGCGTGAACCCCTGGCCTGGATCACCGGCCACCGCGGCTTTCATGCGCTGGATTTGGTGATTCGCCCCGGCGTCCTGGTGCCTCGGCCCGACACCGAGGCCCTGGTCGACGCGCTTCTCGCCCGCACCACGCCCGACGAAGAGCTGTACCTGGCGGATCTGGGCTGCGGCAGCGGGGCCATCGGACTGGCCATCGCCGTGGCCCGGCCCGCGATCAAGGTCTACGCCACGGACCTCTCAACAGACGCCCTGGCCTGTACCAAGGACAACGTCGCGGCCTTGGACCTGGGCCAGCGCGTCGCCGTGCTCAAGGGGAACATGCTCGCACCGATTCCCCCCAGTCGCCCCATCGACATCGTGGTGAGCAACCCGCCCTACATCCCCAGCCGCGTGCTGGCCGGCCTGGCCCCCGAAGTCTCGGTTCACGAACCGCGCCTGGCCCTGGACGGGGGGCCCGATGGACTGGACAGCTACCGTCGCCTGCTTCCAGCCGCCGCAGCGCGCGCCCGGGTCGGCGTGGCCGTGGAGATCGGCCACGACCAGGCCGACGCGGTCCGTGCCCTGTTCGAACGAGCCGGTCTTCAGGATGTCCAGGTTCTCAAAGACCTGGGACGCCGCGACCGGGTCGTGCTGGGCACAGTGGTCGGGGCGCGCTGGCCGGTCCAGCCAGTGGAAGCCACGGGAGAACGCCACATCGAGCCCGTTGACGGGCCTGATCCCGCCAGACAGCCCGCCCTTGATGAACAGGGCCAGCCACTGCCGGTCCTGGACGCGGATCGATAAGCGGTCGCGGCCGGGTTCAGACCGGATCCGCCGTGCTCAGCGCGGCGCGCTCACCTGCCTGGATCTCGGACTGCTCAACCACGGCGTCCCACTGGGCCAGCAGGCGCGCCATGACCACCATGCCCATGGGCATCGTCAGGAACATGCCGATGTAGCAGGCGAAAACACCAATGCCGCTCATCAGATTGGCCACGAAGAGCCCGACAATGACCATCACGTAGGGCTTCAGGTTGCGCTTGACGGCGCGAAAGCTGACCCCGGGTGAGAAAATAGGGGTCATCTCGCCCTTGTAGCCGCGGCGCTGGAATTCGGGCATGGCCAGGTTCATCGCGATGATCCCGACAAACAAGAAAGCGTACATGGCGAGCATCATCACCATGGTTAGCAAGCCGCCCGCTCCCGATCCGTTGGTCCCCTGGTCCACAGCGGAACCGACCACGCCGACCACGGCGCCGACGATCCCGAAGCCCACCAGCCCAACGATGAATGGCAACAACAGGTTGAGCACCGCAACGAAGGGGGCCACGCCCCGCGAGAGGTCTTCACTGAAATTCAAGGTAGGCAGGGTGTCGTAGTCCCCCTGTCGGGCGGCCTCGAAGACCCGGCGCAGCCAGCCCACGAGCACCAGCATCCCCACCAAGGGGACCAAGGTGACCAGGCCCGCCATGGCGTACTTCTTGAACCACTCGGGGTCTGATGTCAGGCCCTTGAGTACGACGCCGATGTCTACTTGCGGTGTGACTGCGTTCACGGGAACCTCCGGGGCGCGCACGCTACCCCATGCGGACCTTGGTCGTGTGGCCAGCGCGCCTCAGACCGTGCCCCACTTGCCCAGACCGACCTCGGGGATCCTCTTGAGCAGCGTGCTCTTGACGATCTCGCCGAGCACCGTCGCGCCACCGAGCATCTCCATCAGCTCTGCCCGCCCCTCGCTCTTGGAGAGCTTGCGCCGGATCAGGTCGGGCCGCATATAGAATTTCATATAGGCCTTGGTCCGGTAGGCCCGCAGGCGCTCGGCGGTGAAGGTCTCGGTCTCGAGCTGGGGGATCACGCCGCCCCCGTCGATCGTGTACTGCTTCCAGAAGTCGCCCTGGACGTAGCCTCGTTCCTGGGCGATCCGATACAGGTCGGTCGCCGGCAAGGCCGTGGCCACGCTGAAGCTGGCCCAGTCCAGCCCCAATCCGCTGGCGAAGCGGATCATGTCCTCGACATCGTCGTGCGTGGCGTCGTAGTAGCCCACCATGAAGTAGCCGCGGGTGTCGACGCCTTCCTCGCGACAGACGCGAAAGGCCTGCACGGTCTGGGCTCGCGTGATCTGCTTGTTCATGATCTTGAGCACGCGGTCGGTCCCGGCCTCGACCCCCATATGGATGCTGCGCAGGCCCGCCTTCTTCAGCGCTCGAACCACGTCCCGGTCCACGGTGTCCACCCGCGCCCGGATGTTGAACTTCACCTTGAGTCCGCGGCGCTGCACTTCTTCACCAAACTGGAGCATCCGACGCTTGCCGATGGTGAAGGTCTCGTCAAAGAAGACGATCTCGCGGACCCCGTAGTGGCGCTCGAGGTGCTCCATCTCGTCGACGACCTGGATGATGTCGCGAAAGCGTAGCTTTTCACTGTAGACCTGGCTGCAGTAGCCGCAGTGCCAGGGACAGCCCCGAGTCGTGACCATGGTCGCGAAGGGCTTGAGCAGCGTCAGGCAGTGGTAGTCGTTGACCGGTAGCAGATCCCACGCGGTCATGGGGTACTTGTCAATGCTGGTCAGCGCAGGGCGCGGCGGGTTCTGGACGATCTCGCCCACTTCGTTGCGCACGACACAGCCCAGGGTGTCAGCCAGGCTGCTGCCGCTCTCGACCCGCTCGCAGATCTCCAGGAAGGTCTCCTCGCCATCACCCACCACGGCGATGTCGAAGATGTCCCAGGTCATGGACTCGCGCGGGTAGATGCTCATGTGCGGCCCACCAACCACGATCGTCGCGTGCGGCGCCGCCTGGCGGACCATCTGGGCGATCTCGATGATGGCCGGCCAGCCCAAGGTCTTGCTGGTCAGGGCCACGATGTCCGGGGCGAAGTGCCGGACACGGTCGCTTGCGTCCATGGGCATCAGGTTCTCGACGTGCAGGTCGATGATCCCCACTGGGAAGCCGTTCTGGCGAACCCAGGCCGCCAAGCCCCCCAGCGCCAGACTGGGGAAGACACCCAGCTTCTCGGCAGCTTTCTTGGAGAGCGGCTGCTGGTCCGCGGCCTCGTGGTATTTGATGAACAGGACACGGGTCTTCTTGGGTCCGCCGCTCGTCATGGAGGCTCCGGTAGCTTGGACACGGCCAAGGGCACGCTCCCGACAACACTACCCCGCGTCTGGATCCCGTCGAGGGACGCGGCAGGGCGCCAAACCGCGCGGGCGGCTATCTTCGCGCCGCCATCGCGACCGGGTCCTCCTCGCAGCCCACGGAGAGCTGGCACATGAACCCCGCTCCCCCCGTCATCTCGACAACTCAAGAAGTCGCCGCGCTTGCCGCGGCGCTGGCGGGGCATGAACGCATCGCCATCGACACGGAATTTCACCCGGAGCGTCGCTACCGTCCGGCGCTCATGACCGTCCAGATCGCGACGGAGGACGACCGAGCCTGGGTGATCGACGCGCTCTGCTGTGATCTCGCACCCCTCTCCGAGCTCCTCGGACGGACCTGCGTCCTGCTCCATGGCGGCGTGCAGGACGTGGCCCTGCTGCAGCGGGCCTGCCCCCCGGGGCCCACCCGGCTGCTGGACACCCAGCGCCTGGCCGGGCTGGCAGGCTCGACCTACCCCGCGCGCCTGGATGACCTGCTGGTGGCCTGGCTCGGCCACGCCCCCACGTCATCCCATGCGCTGACCGACTGGTCTGCACGACCGCTCCGACCCGACCAGCTCCGCTACGCCGTGGATGACGCCCGGATGCTCTTCCCCCTGGTCGACCGACTGCTGGCTGCCCTTGGAGAAGGGAAACGCCAGGCATGGGGCCGGCAGGCCAGCCAGGATCTCCTGGTCGAAGCCAGCGCGCCCCCCCGGGCACTCGATGCCTGGCGAGCCTGGCGCATCGCCCCCGGCTTCAGTGACGACACGCGCCGCGTGCTCCACGGTCTGATGACCTGGAGAGACGCCGCCGCGCGGGACATCAACCAACCACCTCACTACATCCTGGGTGACGCCATCGCGCTGGCCCTGGCCCGCGCCCGCCCCACCCAAGTCGCAGCTTTGGCCGATGATCGGCGGTTCGGAAAGGGGCTGCGAAAGCGTTTCGGAGCCGAAATCATCGCTAGCATCCAGTCCTCTCTGGACGGACCCGCGCCCCATCCGGTCGAGCCCCAGGCGCCCGCCCGCGCCATGCTCTTGCAGGCCTGGGCAGCGGCCGAGACACCGAAATCCGGCGTCTCCGCCGGCCTGGCCCTCCCGCCCGCTCTCCTCCAAGCCATCGCCGAGCATGGCCCGGACCGCCTGAACGGCTGGCGCGCCGATGCCTTCGGACCCAGCCTGCGCGCCTTTTGGAGCGGCGCGACGGGACTGGGCCTGGACGACGGCCGGATTGTCGCAACCACGCACCACGCCCTCTCAGCCATTGAGCCCTCGGTCCCCGCCCGGTAGGGTGCGGCGCGGATGGAGGAACCAGTGGCACTGCTGGATTCTGAACAGCTCGCTCAGGCCGTGCTCTGGGCGCTGGTGCTCGTCGCTGCCACTTGGGATGTCTGGCAACGCCGGATCCCCAACGCCCTGATCCTGACTGGCCTGCTGCTGGGCCTCGCCTTCGGTGTGCAGAGCTCGGGCCTGCCGGGCGCCGCCCTGGCCGTCGCTGGCGCCGCGGTGGGCCTGCTTGCCCTGCTTCCCCTCTTTTACTTTCGCGTGATGGGCGGCGGCGACGTCAAGCTCGCGATGGTCTGCGGCGCGTTCACCGGATGGGAGATGGTCATCCAGATCATCCTGATCGGCACCGTTGTTCACGGCATCATCGCGCTCTTGTGGCTGTTTGCCCGGCGCCTGGCTCGGGCCCGCGGCCGCGATCTCGATGACAGCGCGAAGATTCCACACGCCGTCGGCTTCGCCGTCGCCACGGTGATCACGACCGCCGGAATCTACACCATCTGGTAGCCAGTTCTTCGCCCTACCGGCCCCTCAGGCGGGGCTAGCGGTAGACCTGCACGCCCCTTATCGATACGCTGCACCCGACTCAGGCATCGCTTCACAGCCCCCCAGCTAGCGAACCCGACCCCATCGCCCCATCGGCCCTATACTGCCGACCGAGCAACCGCGGAGCACCAATGGCGCG
>JAADHA010000609.1 GCA_013152105.1 Oligoflexia bacterium
GGGGCGATGGTCCATGATCGGGCTCCGGGCTGGCTCAACCTCTATGCCGCAGCGGCAACAGTGACAGTCGAGACTGGAGCCGGCGGTGTCAGGCCGGCCCGAACAGCTTCATGCTCAGCCAGCAGGAAGCCCTGGCCGCCGGGCGCGCGGTTGAAAATGAGCGCGTCCTTGGCGCCCTTGGTGGCCAGGATGTGACTGCGGAGCGTTGACGACAGCAACTCGCAACACTACCTTGCGGGCGTCATGCCTCATGCCCTGCGACGCCTCGGTACCATGCTCGCCCTCCTGGGCGCGCTTGCCGTCGTCGTCGCGCCGCTGCTGCTCGCCTCGCATCGCGCCTTGGTGCATCATGCCCGCTGCGTCGAGCATGGCGAGCTGATCGAGCTCGCCCCGGCCGCCGGGCCCCATGTGGTTCAGCACGCGCCCGCCCTAGTCTCGGGTCTGGGCCACAACCAGGACGGCCACTGCACCCTGGACCAGGGGCTGATGGCCGCGGTGTCGATCAGCCATGGCACCAGCATCGAACTCGTGGAGCACCCGACGGACAGCCCGGTGCTGCTCACCGCCGCGCCTCGCGGTCCGCCCCTTCGCTACGCCCCCAAGACATCACCTCCGTCCTGCGCCTGATCTGACCTCCAGCCGCCGGGATGTACCTGTGCGGCTGACACCCTTGATCTCGCTGCACAGGACCCTTCATGCTTCCCTCCCTCGTGGCCCTCGGGCTGCTGGGCCAGGGCTCTGCCTTTGCGCAAGAGCCCGCCCCGGCTGCGCCCGACCAGGCCGATCTTTCCGATGACATCGCGGCCTTTCTAGGTGAGGATACCGCGACCGCGGCGTCTACAGCTCCTCCGCCGCCCGCGCCGGTGCCCTCGTCCTCGCCCAATGCCTTCAACCCGCGAATCACCGCCTTCGCCGACTTCCTGACGACGGTGGGGGTGGACAGTGGTGGGGTGATGCCGGGCTCTGGACCGTGGGTCCGTAGTTTCGAGCTCGATATTCGGGCGGATGTGGACCCCTTCGCAAAGGCGGTGGCCATCATCCCGGTCGAGCAGGAGCAGCCGGATCTGCGACCCTCGGGCACGCCGAACAGTGAGCCGCCATCGTTCGCAATCTCCCCTGAAGAGCTGTACATCGATCTGGTCGCCCTGCCGGGGGGCTTGTCCTCGCGAGTCGGGCAGCAGAAGCTACCCTTTGGTCTGACCAATCGCATGCACGCCCACGACTGGCCCTGGCCCGATGCGCCGCTGCCCTTCGCGGCGGTGATGGGCGATGGGGGCATGTCAGATGTGGCTGCCACACTGGCCTGGCGGGTGGCGACGCCGGGGGCGGGCGCGTTCACCGTGACGGGCGCGGCCCTTGCCGGGACCGCTTTCGACCCGAGCGGGCTGGATGCCAGCCCTGGCTGGCTGGGGCGTGCCGAGTACTTCGGGACCTTCGGCGACCTTCAGCTTGGACTTGGCGCCAGCAGCACGGGGCAGTCCAACAACCGGGCCGATGGCACAGACCTCATGCTGCGTTGGCGAAAGGACTCGTGGCACAGCATTGTGCTGATCGCCGAGGGCTTCCGATCGGTCAAGGCTGGGGTCGCCACCCCCTTTGGCTGGACCTCGACGCTGCAACTCCAGCCCACGCGACCGTTCTACATCGGCCTGCGGCTGGACGAGCTGGCGGGAGCCTGGCAGTACGCCGGCTACGTCTCCTACTACACCACTGAATTCCTGCGCTTGCGACTCGGTGCCACCACGGACCTCGACACCGTCACCGGTAACGCGCAGCTCACCGTTGTCTGGGGTTCACACCCCACCGAACCTTACTGGGTGAACCAATGAAACTTCGAAACCTCTTCCTGATCCTCTTCACGTCGCTTCTGGCGACGACGCTGAGTACACCCGCCTATGCCCTCGACATCGTGACGACGTTGCCCTGGCTGGGCGACATCGCGGGGCGTATCGCCCCTGACGCCAACATCACGGTGTTGGCTCGGGGCACCGAAGACCCCCACCACATCTCCCCGACCCCGGCCCTGATGGCCAAGGTCACCCAGGCTGATCTCTACATAGAGAACGGCATGAGTCTGGAGCTGTGGTCTGAACGGCTGCTGGACGGTGCGGGCAACGCCAAGATCCGCCCGGGCGCGGTCGGCTATGTGCGCGCCTCGGACGGCGTGCCAAGGCTCGAGGTCCCGGCCGTTCTGACCCGCGCCAACGGTGACCTCCACCCCGATGGCAACCCCCACGTGTGGCTGGATCCGCTGAACGGCGCGGTCGCCGCCGACAACATCGCGGCTGGGCTGGGGCGAGTCGATCCCGTCAACGCCGCCGCCTACACGCAGCGTGCCCGGGACTTCCGGGCGCAGATCGACCAGGCGCTCTTCGGTAGTGACCTGGTGGGCTTCATGGGCGGCGCCAGCTTGGAGAAGCTGGCCCGGTCGGGTCGCTTGCGGGAGTTCTTGCAGAGCAAGGGCTTGGAGAGTCGCCTGGGCGGCTGGTTGGGGCGTGTTCCCGTTGGCAAGAAGGTCGTGTTCTACCACCAGAGCTGGGCCTACCTGGTCGATCGCTTCGGGCTGACACAGGTCGGAACGATTGAAGACCGCCCGGGCGTGAGCCCCTCGGCGTCCCACAAGGACCAGCTCTCGGCTGCGATGAAGGTGGCAGGCTGCACGACCATCGGGGTCACCAGCTACTACAGCGACCGCATTGCAAAGGCGCTGGCCGCTGAGACGGGCGCGACAGTCTACACGATCCCCGGCGATGTGGGCGGAGTGCCCGAAGCCACCGACTACTTCAAGCTGTTCGACACGCTCGTCGACGGCGTCATCAAGTGAGGTCCCCATGTCCGATCTGAGCTGGATGCTCGCCCCTGTCGCCGTCTGCCTGATCACGGTGGCGGCCTTGAGCTGGTTCGGGCTGCATGTGTTGCAGCGAGGTGTGATCTTCGTCGACCTGGCGCTTGCCCAGATGGCGGCGCTGGGCGCGACCTTTGCCGTGTTCCTTGGGCACGACCCGGACGAACCGCTCACCTTGCTGCTCAGCCTGCTGTTCACGATGCTCGGAGCGATCGCCTTCGCCAGCCTTCGACAGTTCGAGAAACGGGTACCACAAGAGGCCATCATCGGCATCTCCTACGCGGTCAGCGCCGCGCTGGGCGTGCTGCTCATCGAGCTGGCCAGCGACCCGCACGGCGCCGAGAAGGTTCAGCACCTGATGGTGGGCAACATCGTCTGGGTACAGTGGGGAGAGGTTGCCACCGCCGCCGCCGTGGTCGCTGTTGTGGGCGTGGTCCACGCGGTCTTTCGCGAGCGCTTCCTGTCGATCAGCATGGACGCCGCTGGGGCCACCGCCCGGGGCGTGCGAGTCGGCGCCTGGGACCTGCTCTTCTACATGACCTTCGGCGCAGTCCTGACGTCCATCGTCAGCATCGTGGGTGTGCTCCTGGTGTTCAGTTTCCTCATCATCCCTTCGGTGGTGGGGCGGCTGTTCGCCAAGAGCATTGGAGGCCGGCTGGCCATCAGCTATGGCCTGGGCATCTTGGCCAGTGTTCTCGGCGTCAGCGTCAGCTACGAGCACAGCACGGGCCCGATCATCGTCGCCATCCTGGGTCTCGCGCTGGTGACCGCGCTGTCGGTCGTCAGCGTGCGCCAGGCGGCGTCTCCAGTTCGGCAGTTCGGCAAGATCGTCGGTACAGGCGGCTTGGTTCTGGCCGTGCTTTGGGGTTTTGCCCAGGTTCCCGTCGCGGCTCACGCGCACGAGCACGCACAGGCCGATGATGTCGCCGCGCCTGCCGCCACAACCGATGCAGACCCACTCAGCCAGCTCGCGTCCGCGGTGGCGATGGTGCGCAAGGGCGATCCCGCCGGGCTCTCCGCGCTGGCCGCCCTGACCCAGGTCGATGCCCCCTTCATTCGAATGGAGGCCCACGACCGCCTGACCGTGCTGGCCGGCGACGAAGCGGTCGCCTACGATCCCATGAAGGGCCCCGACACGGGGGCCTGGGCGGTGTGGGCCGCGGCGCCGACCCCTGGCTGGCAGGACCGAGCGGCGGGCTTGGTCGATCCCTGAGTAGGGACCGTGCTCGCTCGGTTAGCTGGCGACGTGTCTGCCAACGCCATTCAAGACCCGCTTCCGGCCGATTGCCTGATTCGTGCTGCGACCATCAAGGACGCCGCGGGAATGGCGGATGTCTGGCGCTGCCGCCACTCGGGGCCGCGCCTGGATGCCGTGGTTGGCATCGCCGCGGAGATCAATCGGGCCGCCCGGGGTGAGGGTCGGTTGGTTCTGGTGGCGGTGCTTGGTGGCCGGGTCGTCGGGTACGGTCGCGCCCGGCTGTGGTCCTCCGAAGAGGTCGTGGGATACCGCAACTGCCCGGCTGGCTGGTGGCTCAGTGGTGGGCTGGTCCTGCCTGAGCTGCGCCGCCAGGGCATCGGTCGAGCGCTGATGCGCCAGCGTCTGAACCGGTTGGCCACCACGGTTCACAGCAAGGTGGATGTCGACAATCTCGCGTCCCGAGGCTGCCATCGGGTCTGTGGCTTTGTGGAACAGACCCGGGACTTTCAGTCCCCTGGGGTGCGAAGCCCCGACACGCCGATGGTGCTGTTGCAGTGGCGAACTTAGTGTACGTGATCGGAAGTTCCTGAGCACCCAAGAAGGCGTCATGGCGCGAGCGCTGCGGGTGTGAAGCGATAGCCGAGGGGGTGCGCCGAGGTGGGTCAGCGTTCGACATCAGGGTGGCCGAGGACTTCCGGGCGGTGGCACCAGCGCCGCCATCCATGTTCGCAGCGCCTGTGCCAGCTCCTGGGCATGGGTCTTCTGCGGGTTGTGGCCACCGGTCGCGAAGCGCAGGCGCGGACCCGGTGGGCAGGCATTGGCCAGCTCGGCCAGGATGTCGGGGTCCACCATGGGGTCGTCTTCGCACCAGGCCACCAGGGTCGGCAGCGCCAAGGCGTGTACACGGCGGGCGTGCTGCGTGATCGAGGTGGCGCCGACACAAGCCAGGGTGCGCTCGAGCGCCTGGTCGGGGTAGCCGACGAAGCCCGCCTGGGCGAAGACCCGCCGCGTGAGCGGACGCAGCCGCCGGAGCAGCCAGGGGTGCTTCACGAGCCACCGGACCTGGGCGACTGGCAGCTCGCGCAGCGAAGCATGTGGTCGCAGGCCCGGACTGGACACCAGGGCCAGGCCCGAGAAGGCCGCCGGATTGAGCGCCGCCGCCGCGGTGGCGACGATGCCTCCCATCGAGTGCCCCAGCAGCACCGGCCGCTCCAGGCCCAGGGCCGCGCACAGCGCTAGCACGACCCGGGCCCGTCCTTGAGGGGAAGGGTCGGGCTCGGTCGCCACCGAGGTCTCTCCGAAGCCGGGCAGGTCCACGCGCACCAGGCGCGCCGGCGCGGCATCGTCCGAGCACAGGGCGGGGGCCAGCCAGCGGAAGTCCCGGGCACTGCCTGGGAGGCCATGCACCGCAAGCACGGTGGGCCCCGACCCTTCGTCGATGTAGGCGACCATGCCGTTGGGCAGGGTCAACAACTGGCGAGGAGGGTCGGAGGGGGTGGCCATGGGTGGCCGCATAGCGCGGCGTCAAGCGCTTGGAACCGTGGCATCACTGCGGCGCGTTAGCTTTCGTGCAATGGAGCGGTACTTCAACACCACGAGCGCCTGCGACAAGCGGCTCCACTACACGCTGCCGCCCGAAGAACGCCTGCCCGGCCTGGATCGCCTGATCGACCGTCGGCTCTACTTCGTGCTCTATGCCCCGCGGCGGACCGGCAAGACGACCGCGATGTGGGCCTTCGCCCAGCGACTTCGCGACGAAGGACGAGCGGTCGCGGTCTATGCCACCCTCGAAGCATCGCAGGGGGTCGACGCGGTGGCCGACGCCGAGCCGCTGTGGATTCGAGCCATCGGCCGGGCCAGCGCCGGTCAGCTTGCGGCCGATTTGAGGCCCTCCCTGGAGATCCCGGCGGTCGTCCCAGGAGACCGCCTGGCCACCTGGCTCAGCGCCTGGTGCCAGCAGCTCGCCGGTCAGCCCCTGGTGCTGCTGCTCGACGAAGCCGATGTGGTCACCGGGCCGGCGATGGTGAGCCTGCTGCGCCAGCTCCGGTCCGGCTTCACCGAGCGGCTGCACGAGCGCTTTCCGGCCTCGGTCGCGCTCATCGGCCTGCGCGACCTCCGCGACTACCTGGTGAAGGCCAAGGACGCTAGGGCGCTCAACCCGGGCTCGCCCTTCAACGTCAAAGCGGCCTCGCTCACGCTCCGGGGCTTCACGGTCGAAGATGTCGGCCGACTTGTGGGCCAGCACACCGCCGACACCGGCCAGCGCTTCGATCCGCAGGCGGTCGAGCGGCTGTGGTGGTGGACCCGCGGGCAGCCTTTTCTGGTCAACGCCTTGGCCGGCCTGTGCGTGGACGACCTGGTACCAGACCGCGGACAGCCGATCACGGCCGCGCACGTAGACCAGGCCAGCCAGCGCCTGATCCGCGCCCGGACGACCCACCTCGACAGCCTGTCCGAGCGCCTCCGCGACCCCGAGATCGCGGCGATCATCCTGGGCGAGGGCGCGCAGAGCGTCGACAGCTCGACCCGCTCCTGGGAGCG
>JAADHA010000407.1 GCA_013152105.1 Oligoflexia bacterium
GATGACGACGACGACGACGACGACGACGACGACGACGAGGCGCTGACTCCCTTGCCGCTCACAACATCCGTCACCAGCGTCACATTGCGCTTCATGGCACTGGTCAGCTTGTCGATGCGGCTGGGCATCTTGCCGATGATGCGCCCGTTGTTGCGGACCGTCTCCAGCTTGCCCGGGACTTCATTCAGGCTGAGGTCGAAGTTCTTGAAGTCGGTCTGGATCTGGCTTGGGAGGTCTTTTGTTGCCGACACCAGGTTCGTCGCATCGTCCTTGATCCCGGCCAGACCGGTGATCGCGTCCTGGTAGTTGCCCAGCGTGCTGTTGAGCGAGTTGATCGCGGACTGCACGTTGCTGGGCACGGCATCGGATGCCTGGAGTTGGAGGCCGCCGCCCTGAACCGCGACCGTGATCTGTCCTTGGGCGCGTTCATAGAGTTCGGTGACGGCATCAGCGAAGGGCGTGCCCGACGACAGGCCCAGGGCGCTGTTGAGGTTGCTGCGCCCGTCCTTCATGGCCTGGCGAGCGCTGTCGAGGCGTTCGTCGATGTCGCGAGCCTGCGTGAAGACGCTGTCGAGGGAGTCGATGCCCGTCAGCTCGATATCCGTCTGGGTGCTGCCACCGCTGTTGACGGAACCCGTCTTGGCACACGCCACCGAGAGCGTGAGGGGGAGCAGGGCGAGGATGACGGTGTGGCGCAGGCGCATGGTGAACCTCCAATGCGCGGACGGTAGCACCAGCGCGTCCCCGCTGGGCCAAAGGGCAGAGGGGTCTACTCAAGGCAGCGCAACACCGCCGGCAGCAGCGGCAGATCCGCCGGGGCCCAGGTGACACTGTCCAGTTCATCCGCGCCCAGCCAGCGCAGCGCGAGGTGCTCCAGCGCCCTGGGCTGGCCGTCCAGCAGTTCACAGCGCAGGGCCACCAGGCGCACGGTCTGGTGGTCATAGGCGTGGACGTTCTGTGCCAGGCGTTCATGCACCGAGACGTCGATTGCCAGTTCTTCACGCAGCTCTCGGGCCAGCGCGGTCGCGTCGGTCTCTGCGTCTTCGACCTTGCCGCCGGGCAGCTCCCACAGTCCACCTTGGGACTTGTGGAGGGGGCGCCGGGCGGCCAGAACCCGGCCCTGGCGAACCAGGACGGCGGCGACCACGCGGATCGGAGCCGTGCCAGGTAGCGTCATCGTGCCGCCTCCAAGAGCGCGTCAGCGGCTTGGCGGGACGCATCGGTGACCTGGATCCCGCCCAACATGCGGGCCAGCTCTTCGCGGCGCTGGGCGTCGTCCAGGCCGAGGATGCGGCTGTGGGTCCGACCCTGGCGCACGGTCTTCTCGACCCGGTAGTGACGGTCGGCGTAGGCCGCGATCTGCGGCAGGTGGGTGATGCAGAGCACTTGGTGGTCGCGGCTGATCGCGCGCAGCTTCTGGCCGATGACTTCGGCCACAGCCCCACCCACGCCCGCGTCGACTTCATCGAAGACATAGAGTCCGTCGGGATCGACGCCACCGATCACGCACTTGAGAGCCAGCAAGGCGCGCGACAGTTCGCCGCCGCTGGCGACCCGGCGCAGGGGTTTGGGGGGCTCACCAGGGTTGGGCGCGATGAGGAATTCGACGCGGTCTACGCCGCTGGCCGTCAGCCGCGCACCGTCGAGGTCCAAGTCGCCAGGACGCGCGTCCCCCACGGGTGCGACGTCGACCAGCACCCGTGCGTCCCCCATGCCCAGGCCGGCGAGCTGTTCGGAGAAGGCGTGGCCCAGCGCCGCCGCGTGCTGTTGTCGCCGGGCCGACAGGCGCCCGGCCGTGTCCCTGGCCTTGGACAAGGCGACGGCCAGCGCGTGTTCGCACTGGTCGACCCGCTGTTCGACCTGGTCCAGGGTCGCAAGCTCGGCGCGCGCCGCGACCGCGTGATCCAGGACCGACTGCACGGTGCCGCCGAAGCGACGGGTCAGCCCGCGCAACACGTGCAGCCGGTCCTCGGCCTGCTGGAGGCGAGCCGGATCCGCGTCCAGAGAGCGGGCGTAGGATCTCAGGTCCCGCGCGGCCTCTTCCAGATCCGTCCGGGCGATGTCCAGGCGGTCCGCCAGCTCAGCCAGCGCAGGGTCGTAGCGGCTGGCCTGACGGAGATCCTGGGACACACGGTCCAGGGTGCTGCACACGGCCCCGTCCCCGCTGTACAGCAGGTGTTCGCCGCCGCCCGCCGCCTGGGACAGGCGCTCGACGTGGGACAGGCGCTGGACTTCGGCGCGAAGGGTTTCGTCTTCGTCGGGGTCCAGGCGTTCGACCTCGCCGAGCTGAAAGCGCAGCAGGTCCTGACGATCGCCGCGGTCGCGCAGGGCTTCCCGAGCGCTGGCCAGGTCCCGAGCCGCGGCCGACGCGGCGGCGTAGGCGTCCGAGACAAGGAGCCGGTCCGCCACGAGATCACCGAAGGCGTCCAGGTGGCCCAGGTGCGTCGCCGGATCGACCAGGGTGTGGTGTTCGTGCTGGGAGCAGATGTCCACCAGCCCCGTCGCCAAGGTGGCGAGCTGGGTCGCCGTGGCGAGCCGACCGTTGACATAGGCCCGACTGCGCCCCGGCTGGTCACAGCCAGGCGCTTGCACGGTCCGTCGGATCAGCAGTTCGTCTCCAGACTCCAGGCCCATGCCCGCCAAGCGTCCGTCCAGGTGCTGCGCGTCGACGCTGAAGAGCGCTTCGACTTCGGCCTGATCTGCCCCAGCCCGGACGAGATCGGGACGGGCCCGCGCCCCAAGCACCAGGTGCAGGGCGCTGACCAGGATGGACTTGCCAGCCCCGGTTTCGCCGGTGAACACGGTCAGGCCGGGCCCCAGCGTCACCTCGACCCGATCGATGATGGCGAAACTGCGCACGGAAAGACAGGTCAGCACCCGGTTCCTCCAGCCGATGCGCAGGCGTAGCACGGGCGGAGGCCCATGCCCCGGACATCATCTGTCCGTAATTCGGACGCGCCGCCGACAGCGCTCGACATAGCGCTCCGCCGCCAGGTCCGTGGGACAGCGCCGCACGACCCGCGAGAAGGCCTGGTGTGCACCCAACCAGTCACCGGAGTGGTACAGGGACACGCCTCGCTCGAAGTCGGTGCGGGTCTCCAGCTTGACCAGCAGCTCATTGGGCGGGTCGGTCTCAAACACGTCGTAGAGGGTGACCGGGACCTGTTTGCCACGGACAGCGATGCGGTCCAGCACGCGCATGCGGTAGACGCCCGGGTCGGCCAGCAGCGCGTGGGTGTGCTCGGTCACCAACATGCGGACGCCGTATCGCTTGGTCAGCTTCTCCAAACGGGCCCCCAGATTGACCGCGTCGCTGACCACGGTCCCGTCCATGCGGCCCTTGCCGCCCACCGTGCCCAGCATCAGTCGGCCCGAGTTGATTCCAATCCCGACCTGGATCCCCTGCTGGCCGCGACGACGCCGAATGGTGTTGTACGCATCGACCTGGGTCAGCATGCCCAGCCCCGCCTTCACCGCGTCATCTGCGCCGTGATCGAAGAGCGCCATGACGGCGTCGCCGATGAACTTGTCGATGAAGCCGTTGTGTGCCATCACGACCGGCTCGACATAGCTCAGGTACTCGTTGATGAATTGGAAGCTCTGTTTGGGGGTCATACCCTCGGACATCGCCGTAAAGGACCGGATGTCGCTGAAGAGCACGCTCATCGTCCGCTCGACGCCATCCCCCAGGCGCACATCGACGATGCTCTCGCGGTCGAGCAGGCGCAGGAAGTCGGCCGGCACGAAGCGGCCCACCGCCCGGTGTACCTGGGCCAGCCTGAGATGGGTGCGCAGCCGCGCCAGCAGTTCGCCCGAGCTGAAGGGCTTGGTCAGGTAATCGTTGGCGCCCGCCTCCAGGCCCTTGATGAGGTCGCGCACCAGGGTCTTGGCGGTGAGCAAGACGATGGGCAGCTCACTGGGCAGGAAGCGCTTGCGCAATGTTCGCGTCAAGTCGTAGCCAGTGATGGTCGGCATCATCACGTCGAGCAAGACCAGGTCTGGCAGGTAGCCCTGGTCGATCATGGTGAGCGCATGCGCGCCACTGACAGCGGACTCGACCTGAAAACCGCGCACCGAGAGCTGGTTGATCAGCACCTGGCGGTTTGTCGGGTCGTCATCGACGACCAAGATCCGCGGCGATCCGTCCACCTGGGTGAGCGCGCTGCTGGCCACAAGGGCGTGACGCGCCGGCTCGATGCGAAGTCGCGCCAAGCGGGTCTCTGCCTGCTGGGGCTGGTCGCCGCTGATGGGCAGCGTAAACCAGAAGACCGAGCCACGCCCGGGCTGGGACTCGACGCCGATCTCGCCGCCGTGGAGGCTGACCAGCGCCTTGGCGACGGACAGGCCCAGCCCAGTCCCGCCAAAGAGCCGCGACGTGGACCCGTCGGCCTGCTCGAACGAGTCAAAGATGCGGTCCTGCACAGCCTGGCGAATACCCACACCGGTGTCCGCCACCTCGATCCGCAGCCCCGGCCGATCTTCGGCCAAGAGAACACCTTCTACGGCCCGCACGCTCACGCTGCCCCTCTCGGTGAACTTGACCGCGTTGCCGACCAGATTGGTCAGGATCTGCTCCAGTCGATCCTCATCCGCATCGACGGCGGGCAGCGCCGGGCCGATCTCGTTGTTCAGATCCACGGCCTTGTCGCCGACCAGCCAAGCCGAGAGGGCGAGGACCTTGCTGGCCACGCTGCGCAGGTCGACAGCCTTGCACACAAGCTCGATGCGGCGATGTTGAAGCGTGGAGAAGTCCAGCAGGTCATTGACCAGATTCGACAGCCGGTGCCCACTCGACACGACCATGCCCAGGTTCTGGCGCGTCGCCTGGGCCAGGTCGCCCGTCGCGCCCTCCAGCAGAGACTCGGCGATCCCGATGATGCCATGGAGAGGCGTGCGCAGCTCGTGGCTGGTGTTGGCCAGGAACTGGTCGCGCAGGCGGTCCAACTCGGTCAGCTCGGAATTGGTCTGCTCCAGCTCGAGGGTTCGATCTCGAAGCTCTTCAATCAGGCGCGCGTGGTCCAAGGCGATGGCCGCGTGCCCTGCCAGCACCCGCAACAATTCCACTCGCTGTGGGGTGAAGGCGTCCGCCGCCAGGTCGTTCTCCAGGTACACGATCGCCGACAGCTTGCCCTGGTTGACCAGCGCGGTACACAGCACCGAGCGCACCCCGGATCCATGAAGCCAGCCATCGCCAGCAAAGCGCTGGGATGTGCGAGCGTCACCGATCACGACGTCTTCCAAGGTGCGTGCCACGTAGTGGATCACCGCCAAGGACAGCTCGACCTGGCCCTTGAGCGGGTAGTCGACGATGCGTACAGTGTCGTCGTCGACCTGGCCCTCGACCTTGCACTCGACCTGGCCCACCGCCGTGACCCGCAGGCCCGTGTCGCGCGGCATCACCAGCACGCATCGCCGGGCCCCGGCGTTCTCCAGCGCCATCCGCATCAAGCGCTCAATCAGTCGATCCAGCACCAGCTCGCCGGCGATGGCGGCGCTGGCCCTGGTGACCGTGGCGACGTCGAGCGCCGCACCCTCGACCGCGGAGGGGCCAGCCGAGGCAGGCGACGAAGAAGAAGAAGCCGCGCCAGTCGCAGTCCCCGAAGCAAGCAAGTCCGCGAAGCGAGCCCGCAGATCGTCCACCTTGGCGGTCGCCCCCCACTTCTGGTAGGCGCTCAGGGCTTCATCGACATAGGCGCGGGCGATCCGCGATCGGCCTGCGTCGTGGTGGAAACCCGCGGCAAGCTCGGCGATCAGCGCCACATCGTTGACGTAGCCGTTGTCGTGCGCCGCGTCGATGGCCTGGTCGTAGAGCCCCATGGCCGCGAGCTGGTCGCCGTCCAAGCGCGCCCGTTCGGCCTGGAGCAGCAGCAGGCGCTGCCTGTGATTCACTCCGCAGGTGGTCCCCCAGGTCCGCAGGCTGGAGGCTGGCGCCGCTGGATCGTCGATCAGCTTGTCGAACTCGGCCAGGAGCGCCGCCCGGGCATCGCCCGAGGCTGACTCGGCGGATCGGATCAAGGCCAGGGCCCAGAACGCGTGGGACCAGGGTTGGGTGGCCGATCCAGTGGACGCGGCCCGGTAGGCTTCAACCAGCCGGGCGTGATCCAGGGCGTCGTCCCAGCGCTGGAAGAGGCAGGCCAGGTAGAGCGCACTCGACTGCAAGTAGAAGACCCCCAGGGCAAAGCCAACGGACTCCAGTTCAGCGTGGAGCTTGTCGACCTCGCACACATCTCCGACCAGGCGACCGGGATCCTTCGCATCGCCGACCAGGCAGGCCACGACCTGGGCGAAGGGAGACGCGCAGTGGAGCGAGGCAAACTGGCTCTCGTCCTTCATCGCGGCCAGCAGGGGGCCGTACTCCGCCGCCAGGTAGCAGAGGTCCGTACCGCTGAGTACGCCCATGGCCAACCAGCCCATCGCGCAGAAGCTGGCGTTGACGTTGTCGCCCAGCTCGCGACAGCGCACCTGGCCGTGCCGATGGAGCGCCATCAGCTCGCGCAGCGGCTGGGTCCAGTGCATTACGAAGAAGGCGTACTGAAGAATCGCCGGGTTCCCCAGGTACGAGTTTGGGAACTTGTTGACGATGGACATGCCCAGCCGACCGAACTCGGCGCCAAGGTCAACCGCCCCCTGGACCCCCAGGATCAGCCCGTAGCCGGTACACAAGCTTGCGGCGGCGGGGGTCATGCCCTTGGAGAGAAAGGCCTGCATGCCCATGGACACCAGGGGCGCGTAGAGATCGGGCCGCACACCGCAGATGGTCGGCACCATGCCGGCCATGACCCGCATGGCAGCATCCGCCCGCGCGTCGCTGACCATCGGCATGTCGATCAGCTCCGCCACGCTCCGACCGCCCTGGGCTGCCGCGATGGCGTCCAGCATCTGGGGGTACTGACTGGGATCTGGCGGATCCTGCAAGGGGTAGCCCAACAAGGCAAGCGCCTCTCGCCCCGTGCCCAGCGAGTCGCTGAAGCGGTGCTGCATGAAGCCATTAGAGGCCGCGAGTTCATAGATCCGGACCGTGTCCAGCACGTCCACCGCGTGCTCCAGCACCTGGTCCGAGTGAAACCGGGCGTCGTCCAAGCGGCCCGTCAGGTAGCCGGCCTGGGCCGCGCCCGTGTGCAGGCCCAGGGCCATGTCATAGTGACGCTCCCACGCGTCCTCTCCCAGCAAGTCCAGGCCACGGATGTTGCAGGCAAGGGACAGACCATGGGCCACCGCGGCCACCGCGCGATGTCCGGCCCGCAGGTTCAAGGCGGCGACACGGACCCGTTCATCGGGGTCGGTGATCAGGTCCTGAGCCAGGGTCAGGTGCGAAACGGCGCGGAACAGCTCGGCATCGCCCAGTTCATCGGGGTCGTGCGCCAGGATCTGCCGACCGATCCGCAAGTGCAGGGCCGGCTGTTGGTCCTTGGGGACGAGCACATGAGCGGCCTCTTGCACGCGGTCGTGAAGGAAGCGAAACCAGGCCGGCCGGTCGGGCCGCTCGGCCACCAGGACGCGCAAGGCATCGTCTTCTGGCACCAGCAAGCCCCGCTCGACCGCGACCCGCAGGGCCGCCGCCACGTCCTCGATGTCGGACCCCAACACGTCTGCCAGCGCCCTCAGCTCGATCCGGCTACCCACGAAAGCGCCCTCGGCCAAGGCCCGCTGGGCCACCGGCGGCAGCTCGCGAATGCTGCCCACCATCAAGTCCACGACGTTGTCGGTGTACGCCGAAGCGGCCAGGCCGGCGCTGTCCCAGACCCACCCCCTCAGGCCCTCGCCACGCCGAATGATCCGGTCGTCGTGCAGGCGGTGCAAGAACTGTCGGATGAAGAAAGGATTGCCCCGCGTCTTGTCAATGACCGCCGCCGCCAGATCGGCGCTGTCCGACTGCGTGTCCCCCAGAGTGTCCGACACCCAGGCCGCGACATTCTGGTCTGACAGGGGCCCCAGCTCGATGCGCCTTGGCGTGATGCCGGCCTGCTCCAAGGCCGCCACGGTCCGCATCAGGGGGTGGTCAGGCTTGACTTCCTGGTCACGGTAGGCACCGATGAGCATCAGGCTGTGGGTCTGCGAGGCCCGCAGCAGGGACTCGATCAGGGCGACGCTCGGTACGTCCACCCACTGCATATCGTCAATGAAGATCACCAGGGTCCGACCACCCGCGGCGATCGCCTGGATGAAGAGCCGGAAGGTCCGACGGAAGCGCTGCGCCGTCTCGGTGGCGGGCAACTCGGGCACCAGGGCTTGGTCCCCCAGCAGGATCTTCAGGTCGGGGATCACGTCGGTCAGCAGCCGCCCGTTGGGCCCGACAGCGTCGAGGATGCGGTCCCGCCAGGCGCACAGAATGTCGTCCGGCTCGGACAGGATCTCACCCACCAGCACCGTCAAGGCGCGAGTGAGTGCGAGGTAGGGCTGGCCCCGGCGGAGCGGGTCGCACTTGCCCGAGACAAACCAGGCACCGTGCCTGACCACCCGGCGGCGCAGCTCCTGGACCAGGCGCGACTTGCCGATGCCGGAGGGTCCCGTCACCAAGGTCAAGCAGCATTCGCCGTCCAGCGCCTGTTTCAAGGTGTCGCCCAGCAGCGCCACGTCCTGATCGCGCCCGATCAGGCGGTCCGGCACGGAGAAGCGGCCGGATCGGTCGTGCCGACCCAAGGGGAAGCTGCCGATGAGCGTCGAGGCAAGCCACTGATCCAGGCAGGTCTGGAGGTCCGCGGCCAGCCCAGCCGCCGACTGGTAGCGGTCGTCGGCCGTCTTCGCGAGCAGTCGGTCCAGGATCTGCGAGACGAGCAGTGGCAGGTCGCCGCGATGGGATCGAGCGGGCAGCGGTGTGCGCGTGGACCCAGCCCATGGCGTCGTGAGCCACCAGGGGTCGCGTGCCGGTCAGGTACTGGTACAGCACGATGCCCAGGCTGTAGAGGTCGGTGCGCTCGTCGATGACGCGGTTCATGCGACCGGTCTGTTCGGGCGAGATGCAGGCCAGCCGAACATCGGGACCGTCCAGCGCGACCGGCGCCAAGGACTCGCGCCCGACCCGCACGCTGTCGCCAAAGCCCAGCAGCCAGGCACCACCCACACCGTCCACCAGGATCTGGTCCGGATCAATACCCGCGTGAACTGCTCCGGCCCGATGAACCGCGTCCAGCGTTCGCGCCAGCCCAAGCGCCAGGCGCAAGAAGACATCGACCGAGGGGCGCGGGTCGAGTCGACTGAGCGGCACGCCGCCCGGGTCCGGTAGCACCAGGACGAGCCCCTGCTGGTCGTCAATGAGACCGACCGGTCGCAGCAGACCCGGCGTCTCAGGAAAGGACTCCAGCAGCGCGAGTTCATTGCGAAGACGCGACCGCTGCGCCAGATCCTGCGGACCCATGGTCGCAAAGCGGACGAGGACGGGCTGGTCCTTGTCCAAGCGGACCGCTCGGCTGAGGCCCGCCGGTGCGAGATCCAGGCCCTCGGCCAGGGAGAGGAGTGAGCGTGTGATCACCAGCCGACCTCCGGCCACAACGGGATCGGTACCGGAAACTCATGGCCCAAGGGCGCACGAACCAGGGTCAAAGGCACGTCAATACAGGTTGTCCAGGGTGATGTAGAAGCCAGGAGCGTAGTCTTCCAGGGCCGAGACGCCGACATCGGCCCGAACGATGAAGTTCTCGTCGATCGCGATGCGCAGACCGGCGCCCTCGCCCACCAGCGGGGTAGCCAGCGCATCTGACAGGTTGGCACCCGACCAATCCTCGCTGACGAAGCCGATGTCCGTGAAGACGTTCAGGGAGAGTCCGATCGGGACCCGCGCCACGGGGAAGGTCACAAAACGCCAGCGCAGCTCGGGCTGCTCGATCAGCTTGAAGCGGCCGATGAAGCGCGCCTGACGAATCCCTCGACCCGCTTCGGCGCCGCCAAAGGCCAGGTAGTGCTTGGCTCCACCGATGACGCTGAGTTCTTGGGTGGCCACGTCATTCCCCACGATGCCGTCGTTCACCAGCCGGTTGGCCAGCGAGAGTCGGCCCTCCCACAACAGCGGCAGGTAGTCGCGCAGGGTCAAGTTGTACCCGAAGTAGGGCCACTTGCTGCCAATCCACGCACCGCCGCCCCGGATCGAGGCTTCGGCCCAGTAGCCCCGGGTCGGTGCCGGCTCGAAGTTGCGGCTGTCCAGCATCACGCCAGCTTGCAACACGCTGATGAAGCCCTGCTCGCCGTTGGGATAGATGCTGGCGTACAGGCTGTCGGCGTAGGGCCCGCTCTCGGAGAAGTCGCCGGGGATGTGGTACGCGCCACGCCACCCACCCATCAGCTCGACCTTGTGCGGGAGATCCTTGAGCTTCCAGCGGCCATAGAGGTAGGCATTGGGTCGAATGAAGCGGTACCTATAGAAGCGGCGCACGAAGTCATCGCGGTCGTCACCGGTCAGGCCCAAGGCGTCGGCCTGGGACTCAGCATTGGTCGGGTCGCAGTCGGCGTGGCTGCCATAGCCGCAAAAGTTGTAGGTCTTGTACACCTCGAGCTGGTTCCACGAGTAGATGCGCAGCGGCAGGTCAGCCACATCGACGGCGTCAACGACAACCTTGTGGGAGTGTACCTGCTTGGTCGTCATGAAGACCTGCATGGTGATGGCGGTCTTGTAGGGTGCCGTAGCGCCATCGTAGCGGTAGACGGTCCCGACCAGGCCATAGCCGAAGCCCTCGTCCGAGTTGTAGTTGAGGGCGGGCACGCCCCCAAAGCCCCAGCCGGTGCGCTGCCAGGGTTCTTTCTTTTCGGCTTCGTCAGCGAGCGCCAGGTTGGTGGCGAGGGTCCAGGCGAGCAGCCAGGTCATGCAGGTTCCCGGAGAAGGTCATGGCATCCGGCCCATCATCGCGTTCGCCATCTCGCCACACAAGCGCTGGATTCGCTGATCCTGAAAGTCGCCAATCAAGACCGGCAGATCCAGGTCGAAGCGGTCGCGGGTCATCGGGCAGGCCCAGACCATGTCCTGCCCCTTTTGGAAGGGGATGTGGTTTTCCCCCAACACGATCTCGCCAGCACGCTTCGTCCGGTAGATCGAGGGGTAGGGACTGACCGACCAGAAGCTGGCGAGCTTGCGAATGATGGAGGCAGCCGCCAGGCGCGTGACCTCTGCCGCGTACGCTCGGTCCAGGTCACTCCAGGGCAGACCGCGCATGACCTCGAAGCGGATGTCATGGGCCAGATCATCGAGCTTTCCCTTGTATTCGTAGCGCGCTCGCGCGACGCGGTCGGTCATCAACCAGACATCTGGCATGACCGTCGCCTGGGGCACGAAGACCGTCCCGCAGTAGGTACACTTCACGGGGTCCTTGAAGGAACCCGTCCAGTCCAGGACGGCGCCGCAGTTGGTGCAGGCGATCTTCTGGAGATCCATGTTCTGCCTGGGGCGTGGGGTCGAGGCGCGGTAGGGCGCGGGTCGCCATCGTACCTGATCGCGCTGGTCTCAGCCCGAAGCCTCGCCCGAAGCCCCGCCTGGAGCCCGGACCGCCGACCAGGCCGGCGCGACGTAGAAGGTGCGCGCGCGCTGGCCGCCAGGAGCGCAGCCGACCATCAAGGCCAGCTCCTCGGTCGCAAAGAAACGCCGTACGCTGACGACGGCGTCGTGAAGCGAGTGAGGCGGAGCGCCGATGGCCCGAAAGATACCGGCTGCACCCACAAGCTCGCTGACGCAGCGCAGGCCATCCATGAAGATCACGCCGCGGCGGGCCACTCGCACAGCCTCGGCCAGCAGGATGGCGACCTGCCCCGGTGAGAAGTGGTGCAAGGCGAAGGTGCAGGTGACGACATCCACCTGGCCGGGCGACAGGTCCATGGCCAGCGCGTCGAGCACCCGCGTGTGTACATGCACGCCCTGCTTCCGAGCCGAAGCCTGGGCCATGGCCAGGTAGTCGAGCTGGAGGTCCGACGCGGTCACGACCAGGTTCAGGCCTCGGTCCCGCGCCACACCGGCCAGCCAGATGGGCAGCCCACCGTGACCGCTCGCGATGTCGAGGACCGAGACCGGGCCGGGGCCACTCAACCAGTCGCCAGCGACGTCCAGGACGCGCTCGTAGCTGCCGATGATGCCGTTGGCCCGCTCCAGATCCGCCACGATCCGAGTCCGCACCCCGACGTCGATGTCCGGGTCGTCCATGTACTCCTGGCCCTGGCGGTGCAGGCGCTGGTCGACCATCCCCGCGAGGCGCTCGACCGCCGTGCCCTTCCGTGCCTGAGTCCACACCAGGTCGCGCAGCTCGGGGACCAGGCTGTCGACCAGCGTTGAGAGTTGGTCCCGAGCAGCCGGACGGTCCGTAGTCCAGAGGGCAGCGATCTGGCGGATGGCCGGCTCTTCGCGTTCGAGCAGGCGGCCCACCAGCCGCTGCCGAATCGGTCCGAGGGCTCCACAGAGTGGCGGGCGAGGGAGGCGGTCGCTGTGAAGGAATTGGGGCAAGCGCATGGTGGACGTTGATCCTGTGCGGTGGGGGAGCGGCACGAGGGA
>JAADHA010000107.1 GCA_013152105.1 Oligoflexia bacterium
CCCCCCGGACAGGGTCCCCCCAGACAGCCCCCCCGGACCGTGGTCAGTAGACCGGCAGGCTGGGGTCGATCTCGCGGGCCCAGGCGTTGATTCCACCCTCGAGGTTGGTGACATCCGCAAAGCCGGCGGCGACCAGGGCGGCGGCCGCTTGCGCCGAGCGTGCTCCCACCTTGCACGAGACCAGGATCGGGCGGTCCCTGGGGATCCCGTCGAACTGGCCAGCGATGATGTCCTGGTGCGTGCGCTGCAAGTCCATGAAGGGCAGGCGCGAGATCTGGAGCTCATGGGGCCTGCGAACATCGAGCACGAAGGGCGCCCAACCAGCGTCGAGCCGGGCCTTGGCCGCCTGCACGTCGATCCGCTGAAAGCCGGAATCTCCGTGGTCCTGGTCGGTGGGGACAGAGCCCTCGGCCGCGGTGGGCACGCCGCAGAACTCTTTGTAGTCGATAAGCTCGGTGACCGGCTTGCAGTTGGGGTCGCGCCGCAGCTTCAGTTCTCGAAAGGTCATGCCCAGGGCGTCGTAGAGCAAGAGCCGGCCGGACAGGCTGGTCCCTTTGCCCAGCAGGATCTTGAGGGTCTCGGTGGCCTGGATGCAGCCGATGACGCCCGGCAGGATGCCCAACACGCCGCCCTCGGCACAGGACGGCACCAGCCCGGGGGGCGGGGGCTCGGGGTAGAGGTCGCGGTAGTGCGGGCCGCGTTCGCCGCCGGGCGGGGTGTAGTTGAAGACGCTGGCCTGGCCCTCGAACTTGAAGATGCTGCCATAGACATTGGGCTTGTCCAGCATGACGCAGGCGTCATTGACCAGATAGCGGGTTGGGAAGTTGTCGGTCCCGTCGACCACCACGTCGTAGGGCTCGAGGATCTCCAGGGCGTTGCTGCTGTCCAGGGCGACGGGGTACATGTCGACCTGGCAGTGGGGGTTGATGTCCAGGATCCGGCGGCGGGCGCTGTCCAGCTTGCGCTGTCCGACCGACGCGCTGCCGTGGATCACCTGGCGCTGCAGGTTGCTCTCGTCGACCACGTCGAAGTCGACGATGCCGATCCGGCCCACGCCCGCCGCGCCCAGGTACAGCAGCAGGGGACTGCCCAGTCCACCGGTACCGACGCAGAGCACGCTGGCGCCCTTGAGGCGTCGCTGGCCCTGAACCCCGACATCTTCCAGGATCAGGTGGCGGCTGTACCGGGCGTAGTCGAAGGCATCCAGCTCGGGGAGCTGGTCGAGTTTCCTTTTCCACACGGGGCTCTCGGGCATGGCGTCCTCGGAGCTGCTGCCGCCTGCGATGCTCGGCACGATGATCAAGCTGTCACCCGCTTGGACCGCCGTGTCGAGTCCGTCCGGCAGGAAGCGGACATCCTCGTCGCCCAGGTAGATGTTGACGAAGCTACGCAGCGCGCCGTCGGGTCCCAGCAGGTGCCGGCTGAGCTGGGGATGGGCGGTCGTCAGGGCCAGCACGGAGGCCCTGACGGTCTCGGCGTCGACGTGGACGGCAGCCTGGCCCGCGGTGAAGCTGCGGAGCGCGGTGGGGATGGCGATCTCGACGGCCATTATGGTCTCCCTGTGGGGTTCAGTCTTGGGTGGGTTCATCGAAGACCAGGCGGTCTTCGTCCATCTCGGTGCGGTCGGCACGCAGTCGCCAGCAGCGGGTGTCGGTGACGACCCCCCGGCGGACGGATGTGATCAGGTAGGCCATGGTCGGCAAGGCCAGGTCGCGGTCGGTGTCGCTGTACATGGCCGGATGGTCGGGGTGGCTGTGGTAATAGCCCACGATCTCCAGATCTTGCGCTTCGAGGGTGCGCTCGGTGCGCATCAGCTCGAGGCCGTCGACGGTGTAGCGGTCGCCGGGCCGGGCCGTGTTCTGGTTGTCGAGCGGTGCTGCGTGGGTGATCTGCCCGTCTTCCCGGCGGCCCGCCAACACCCCGACGACTTCGTGGGGATAGCCGACCTTGGCGTGTTGATGGACGCGGGCCCAGGCCGAGGGGGACAGGAACAGGGTGGTGCCGCTGGCGCTCACCGGTCGTTGCTTCCAGGATGACATGGCGGTGCTCAGCGCTCCGAGAGGTAGCGTTCGCCGCTGTCTGGCAGCAGCGTGACGATCAGGCCGCGATCCAGACGACGCGCGATCTGGATGGCGCCCCAGATCTGTGCGCCGCTGCTGGTTCCGGCCAGCAAGCCCTCTTCGCGGGCCAGGCGTGCGGACAGCTCGATGCACGCCTCGGTGGGAGCCCAGAGGGTCTCGTCAGCCAGGCTCGGGTCGTAGATCCCGGGCTGGATCGATGTCTCCATATGCTTGAGCCCTTCGAGCCCGTGAAAGGGGCTGTCGGGCTGGATGGCGATGGCCTGAAGCCGTGGCTGCCGGGTCCGCAGGAAGCGGGTGGTGCCGGTAAAGGTGCCGCTGGTGCCCAGGCTGGCGACCCAGTGCGTCACCCGCCCGCCGGTGTCCTTCCAGATCTCGGGGCCGGTGGTCTCGAAGTGCGCCTGTGGGTTGGCGGGGTTGTTGTACTGGTCCAGATAGACGTAGCGGTCGGGGTGATCGCGGTGAAGCTGGCGGGCGATCCGAATCGCGCCGTCACTGCCTTCTAGCGGGTCGGTGTCGATGATCTTGGCGCCATAGGCACGCAGGACCGCCTTGCGCTCGGCGCTGGCGTTGCGCGGCAGGCACAGCGAAAGGTGGTAGCCGCGAGTCGCGGCGATCATCGCGTAGGCGATGCCGGTGTTTCCGCTGCTGGCGTCCAGGATCCGGTCGCCAGGGCGCAGCAGCCCGCGAGCCTCGGCGTCGAGCACCATGTGCAGGGCGGCGCGATCCTTGACGGAGCCGCCTGGATTGAACCACTCCAGCTTGGCCCAGACCTCGACCTCGGGCGAGATGTCCGCCGGCAGGACCCGGCTGATGCGAACCATCGGCGTCCGGCCGATCCGAGCCAACAATCCGCTGAGCGGAGCGGCTGGAGGGCGTGTCGGTCGCAACAGGGTGGCGGCGGCGTGTGCGGCGGCGGGGACGACGGACACGGGGTCTCCGAGACGGGCGAGGTGAGGGCCCGGGCGGTGAAGCCCTCACGGGCAGGACTACCCGCCGAAGCCATCAAGTCAATACCCTTACGTATGGGTACGAGTTGGAGCCCTGTGGATGCCGGCAGACCGGGCGGGTTGCGGCTGCGCTCAGCCTTTGCTGAACACCGCTTCGCAGGCCGCCAACAGGTCCGCGGGCTCGGCCAGACCGCCCGGGCCGATGTCCCCACAAGCCAGCCGCTTGGTCGAGGGTGGGACCACAAGGCTTCGTCCCAGCGCGTCGAGCCACTGCAGGTTTCGCTGCACCACCGGGTGCCGCCACATCTCGGTGTTCATCGCGGGCCCGAGCACGGTGATCCGTCCGGCCGGGAGGGCCATCAGTGTCGTCGTCAGCACGTCATCGCAGAGTCCGCAGGCGAGCTTTCCCAGGGTGTTTGCCGTCAGCGGCGCGACGCAGGCGACATCGGCCCACTTCGCGTGCTCGATGTGGTCCATCGGATGCTCGGAGGCGTCGGTGAGGACTGGGTGGCCGCACAGCCCCGCGAAGCTGAGGGGACCGACGAACTGCGTCGCTCGGCGGGTCATCACCACGCGGACCTGGTGCCCGGCCTTGATGGCCAGGCTGGTCAGATCGCAGGCCTTGTAGGCGGCGATGCCACCCGTCACTCCCAAGAGAAGCTTCATGTCAGGGGTCCAGGTCGATCTGGGGGCTGCTGTCAGTCAGGCCCGTCTTGATGAAGTGGGCGTAGAGGGCGGCGGCCTTGCTGTTGGTGAAGATGGGGTAGTGGTCTTCGTCTGGGAACTCGGCGATCCCGCCCGTGACGGCGGTCCCATCCCAGGCGCTCAGGTTCAAGCGGGTCGGTGTGGCCTGGCCCACAAGCCCCAGCAGTTCGTTGATCGGCTGGCTCTGTGAGACCGGGTCGAGGATCGGCAGCCCCCCGGCGCCCGCCAGGATCTGGCTGGTCACGGTCGGCGTGTTCTCGTCCAACAGGCCCGTCGTCATCAAGACCGAGGCCGGAGCGGCGTCCCACCAGGGCTGGCGCGTGCTCCAGTAGGGCGCGTAGTTGAGGGGGTCGATCGCCTCGGCCAGGGTCTGGACCATGGCCATCAGCGGGTGGTCGGGGGTCATCAGCTCGTCGGCGTCCAGGTCGAAGGTGCTGGACAACAGGTCCTGAATGTCGATCCCGCCGCCGGGCTGGTACTGCACGGCCAGCGCCACGCCACCACCCGCGCCCGACAGGAAGATGGCCGGCAGGCGGTCGCCCAGCCAGGGAGCGGCCATGGCCCCGATGATGCCGCCGTGGGAGTGTCCGACGTAGGCGACGTGGTCGGGATCGAAGAGGGCGGTGCCGGTGGACTGGCCGTCCGTGCCGATCAGGTCGAAGCTGTGGGGGTAGGCCTTCACCACTTCGACCAGGTAGATCAAGTCCAGCACGGCCTGCTGGAAATTGCCGCGGGCGGCGGTGGGGTTGAAGTAGTTGAAGGACAAGAGCTTGGGGTCGGCGCCGGTGCCTCGATCGCCGTGCAGCGGCAGCGAGATGCCGATCCCGGCCAGGCCGTTCTTGGCCAAGACGGCAGCGGGTTCCAGGGCGGAAGGCCCATTGGCGAAGGTGGCCTGGTCACCACCGGTGCCGTGGCCGTAGATGACCACCGGCCAGCCGGTGGCCGGCATGTCTTCCAGCCGCGGGATCGACACGCGGAAGGTCACGGATTCCCAGTTGGCCAAGATGGGAACCCCCGCATCATCGACCTCAAAGCCGCCGCCCTCGGTCACATAGGGCTTCTCGCCGTGCTGCCAGATCGGCAGCCACATCGTGCCCTCGTAGGCATTGAACCAGCCAGTGCCATACATCTTTTGGACCGGCTGGTCGAGGTGTTGCAGGCTGACGTGATTGCGCACGTACTGCACGAAGCGGTTCACCGTGGCCAGGGGATTCTGGGTGGTGAAGACGGTGGCGGCGGCGACCTGGTCCAGGGGCAGGTTCAGTTGGAAGAGGGTCTCCTGTAGGCCTTGGTACAGATCGTGATCTGGAGCGTCCTGTTCCCACACATCGGCGAAGCCGGGCGCGGCTTGGGCGATGTCGGTGGTCAGGACCAGGGCATAGGTTCGGTTGGGATGGAGCGGGCTGCCGGCGAGGGGCAGGATCGACAGCAGGTTCGCGGGTTGAAAGGTGGTGTCCTGGTCGGTCAAGGCCCAACTCCAGGGCACCAGCGTGCCCCGGGTGGGGCTGTCGGGATCGACATCGACCAACAGGATGGGGCTGTCGAGTTGCATGGACCCGGCGGGATCGGGGAGGAGCGCGGTGTCCAGGCTGCCGCTCAGCGGGATCCAGATGGGCGTGTTGGTGCCGAAGCCGTCGAGGGTCTCGATGTCGCTGGCATAGAGTTCGAGCAGGTCATTGCTGTCACGGTTGGGGAAGCCGGTCAGGTCGGGATGCCCGTCGACCGTGCGCAGGTCGCTGGGGAAGGGGGATCCGAAGAACCCGTCGCCGTCCAGGATGGGCCGGGGCCCGCTACCGCCGCCAGGGCTGCATGCCACCAGGTTGGAGGCGAACAGAAAGGCGACCGTCAGGTACATGGGGAACCCCGGGTGGTGCGCGCGGGGGCGCGGATTGAAGCTATGCCAGCGAGACAGGCGCTGGCCACTGCTTGCCAGCCCGGTCTCGCTGGGTGAGGACCACAAGTGGCCCATGAACTGATTCAGATCCTGTCGAATTGCCCGGCCTGTCGGGTGGAGTCGGCGGTGGTCGAGCTGGTCGAACTGGATGACCACGACAGCCGGGTCGTGGACGCTCGCTGTCGGCTCTGCGGTCTCACCAGCCATGACGGCCAGATCGTGGCGGCCGGCCAGCGCTTCACCAGCAGGGACCAGATCGACGCTGCGCTGACCGCCTGGGCCCGGGCCGAGGGCGAAGACGATGTCGATGCCTTCATCGCCTCGGGCTTTGGTGCAAGGGACCGCGCCGGGGTCTTCGACGCGCTGCTGGCAGGTCAACCGGTGCAGACCAATTTCGACGTGGTCGCCTGGCTCTTTCCGGGCATGGGTATGGGCGTGGGCGCCTCCAGGGCGATCGCGGATGGAGCGCTCTTGGCCGATCCGGCCGATCTGGCCCGCTGTGTGGCAGTAGATCTGGCAGCAGGTCTGGCAGCAGATCTGGCAGCAGATCTGGCAGTAGCCGCGCCGCCGGACCTGGCGCCCGCCGCCTGCCCGGCCCCCGATGTTGGCTCGCCGCCGGATGCGCGCGTGGTGGCCATCAAGGCCCTCGCCGCGGTGATGCTGGCCGATGGCCAGGTGCGACCCGGAGAACGGGCCTTTTTAGAAGGCTTTGCGTCACGGGCCGGGCTGCTCTGCCTCGATCCCTCGTGGGTACGAGCCTGGCGCCCCATGGACCTTGGCCTGGTGGCGGACCCCGAACCGATCCTCCACGCGATGATTGACCTCGCCTTCATTGACCGGCAGCGCGACCACTCAGAGTGGCGGGTGGTTCGGGAGTTTGCGCGCCATTGGGGCTATCCCCTGGCGCGGCTCGAAGCCTTGGGGCGTCACAAGGACGACGAAATC
>JAADHA010000246.1 GCA_013152105.1 Oligoflexia bacterium
CGACGACGGAGACGGACTCGTCGACTGCGATGACAGCGACTGCGCATTGGCAGAGGGCTGCTACGAGCTCGACTGTACCGACGGCCTGGACGACGACGGCGATGGCTTCATCGACTGCCTGGACGGGGACTGCTACCGGCGCGAGGGCTGCATCGAGGACATCTGTGACGACAAGATCGACAACGACGGGGACGGGGGCATCGACTGCCTGGATGTGGACTGCTACGCCAGCCGCGCCTGCATGGCGTCCTGCACCCAGGCGGATCCTGGCCCGATAAGCAAGGGCGAGCTGTTCTCG
Source organism: Oligoflexia bacterium (assembly GCA_013152105.1). Taxonomy (GTDB): domain Bacteria; phylum Myxococcota_A; class UBA796; order UBA796; family UBA2385; genus UBA2385. The sequence continues at coordinate 299 of JAADHA010000246.1, forward strand.
GGCAGCACGGCCGGCGCGGACGACTTCTTCGATGATGTCGCGACCTGTGGCGCTGATGGTGGGCCCGATGTCGGCTTCATCTATGAAGCTCCGGCGGTCGGCTGCTTCGTGCTGTCGACCGAGGGCAGCGCCTTTGACACGGTGCTGCGCCTCTACGAATCGTGTGAAGCCAGCGAAGAGCTGTCCTGTGCGGATGACGCCGACGACACCGACACCAGCAGCCGCCTCTACGTCGACGGGGACCCCGGTGATCTCTATGTCGTGGCGGTCGATGGGTACGACAGCAGCGCGTCAGGCGACTTCGCGGTGAGCATCAGCGAGTACGACGTTCCGTTCGAAGAGGACATCGGCAGTGTCACTGGGGACGCGGCCTACTCCGGGGCCATTGACGGCCTCGAAGACCTGGACTGGCTGCCATCCTGCGCCGTCTACAGCGCGTATGACGAGCTGCTGCTGTGGACCGCCCCCAGCGATGGAAGCTGGACCTTCGACCTCTCCGAGTCCGAGTTCGACACCGTCCTGGCGGTGGTCGGGGTCACAGACCGCTGTCCCGAAGAGCTGGGCTGCAACGACGACCTGAGCTACCCCAAGGTCCTGACCAGCTCGATCACCGTGGACCTCGTGGCGGACCAACAGGTCGTGGTCTGGGTGAGCAGCTACGACAGCGGCCAGGTCGGCAACTACCAGCTCGACATCAACCTGGCGCGTTGAGGGGGCGCCGCGGGGCCGCCGCCGCTCAGTCGCCGCGATTGGCCAGCCACGCGGCGAAGAGCACGATCGGGAAGGGTAGCCAGTAGAGCTGGGCCAGCGGGTTCGTGTAGGGCCACCAGCGCTTGTAGCGAGCCATCAGGCCCAGGTGCAGCGGGTGTGCTGCGCCGTTGGTGACCCGTAGCGTGCGCATCGCCTGGTCGAATTGAGTCAGCAGCTCTGCTCGGTCGGCTGGGGCCACGGCTTGACAGTGCAGGTTGACGTCGCTCCAGGCCGTGTAGAAGGTGGCGACATCGACTGGCTGGTCCGACTGACCGGGCGTAGACCGGACGCCATGGGGGTGCCACAGATAGCCAGCGCGGTCGCCCAGCTCGATCGTGCTCAGCTCGCCCTTCACGGTCGGGTCGACGGTGATGGCATGAGGATCCAAGAGGTTGGCTTCACGGCCGCGGATCGGATTGTTGCCGTCGACCTGGTAGCTGCCGCCCTTGAGCATGATCGACGACATCAGGCGGAAGTTGTCGGCCAGGCGCGGGGCCTTGGCAGGGTCGATGACCTCGAGCGTGTCTGCGCTGAAGGCCACACAGCCAAAGGAGCGCCACCCGCCCAGGGTCGTAGGATCCAGGTAGGTCTGGTAGCCCAGCGCGCCGCCAAAACCGCTGTTGCCGCCGACAGGTTCCCCGTTTAGCGCCAGGCGCTCGCGGTCGGTGAGGGCGCGGAAGCCGTCCGGCAGGTCCAGTTCGTAGCCGGAATCCTCGGTGTGGTGGTCGGTCGGCAGGTCCTTGTCGCTGACGGGACCGTCGTAGAAGGCGGTGTAGGACGCCATCTCGTCGGCGGCGGCCAAGGCTTCTTCGGGGGTCGACACGCCGACGATGATCGTCGCGTTCAGTCCGGCCCGCACGGGGTACAGGTCGATGACCAGTCGCCCCGTTTCATCGGGCCGATCAGGCAGGTCCATCTGGGCCGTGCCGCGGATGTGACGGCCCAGGGGGCCGCTCTCGACCAGCACGAAGGGATCCCAATTGATCTCGCCGAGCTCGGGCCCCGCGTAGGTGTCGCCCAGGAATTCGGTGCTCAGGGCCTGGCCCAGCTCATCTGCCCCGTCGGCCGTGAAGGTCGGCTGGTAGGGCTGGGGGATCTGTTCCACCATCGCCAGGAGCTGGGTGCCCTTCTTTTCCAGCGCCAGCGAGGAGTCGCTGGGCAAGGCCCAGGGAGGAGGGACCCAGCCGGTCTCGGGGTCGTCGAGGGGAATCCGGACGAGGACGTCGAGGTGAGGGAGTTGGAAGACGGCCTCGGTGGGTGGGGCATCGTCTTCTTCGGCGACCGGCTGTGCGGCGAAGGTCGGCTGGGCGAGGAGCGTGGAGAGCAGACCGAACAGGATCATGGGAGCGCTTTGGGTGTGCGGGAGATGCCACGCGCGCGCGCAGGCATCGGCGGTGTACCGGGTTGGGGGGCGCGGGTCCAGCCCCAGGGCTGCAAAGCATGCACTGGTTTTACGGCTGCTGCTTGGGTGGTGGGGTTTTAGGGGCGTGCCGGAGACTGCGCAAGCTCAGGCCTTCCCGCCACATCGCGCCCAGACCGACGGTGAGCACGGGCAGAAAGCTGATCGCCCAGAATACGATGGCGAAGCCCTTGGCGCGTTGTACCGGTTGGCCCCACAAGACCAGGGTCTTCTCGATGGCGAGGTGGAAGACGCCGACAAAGCCGGGGGCCTGGGGCAGCGCCACGGTCAAGGCGATGGCGACACCGGTGAAGCAGGCGGCGCCGAAGGGGAGAATCATGGAGAAGGCTTTGAAGAGGCACCAGATCGCGACGGCACCGTTGAACCACAACAGGATCGAGAGCAGGCCGGCCTGGGCCAGGCCCTTGGGGTCGCGAGTGTTGCCCAGGCCCGCGACAAAGCCGTCGAAGAGCCGCATGAGGCGGTCACGCAGCGGCGCCGGAGCGATCCCCGCCAGCATCGCGAAGGTCCGCCGTGCGGCCACCCGACGGGTCGCCAGGGCGAAGAAGGTGACCATGGCTGCCGTCGCGGCCAGTCCCAGCAGCGAGCCGTAGAGTTTGAGGTTGGAGACCAGGATGCGCTCGCTCTCGGGGAGCGATGCGTCACTTCGGGGCAGGACGGTCACCATGAGCACCAAGACGAAGACCATGCCGAGCAGGTCGTAGACCCGCTCCATCACCGATGTGGCGAAGACGGCCGCGATGGGGTTTTTTGTGCGTCGCGCCGCGACCAGGGGCTTGGCAATCTCGCCGGCTCGAAGGGGGAGCAGGATGTTGGCTGCCGCCCCGATCACCTGGGCCGCGAAGAGATCGCGCAGACGCGCCCGCATGCCCAGAGGTCGGAGCAGCACCTGCCAGCGCATGGTGCGAATCGCGAATTCACCGAGCAGGATGAGCGCCGCCAGGACAACCCAGGCGACCCGTATGGCGCGCAGCTCGGCCATCAGCTCGTTCCACTCGACGCCCCACGAGAACCACACCAGCGCCGTGCCGCTGACCAGCAGGCCGACCGCCATGCCCAGCCCACCCATGGAGCGCGCGCCGCTTGACGGCTCACGGGTCTGGGACGCCGCCGCAACCGTTGGCGGCTGGGCAGGAGGGAGGAGAGGTTTTTCGCTCATGGTGGAGCGACGATACAGGACGGCTGCTCAGTCCGTGGCAGCGCAGGGGCCGCTCCGATAGCAGCACGCCCCAAACCGACCTCAGCCCCGAGAGCCTGATGACCTTGCCCGCGCGCCGCTTTCACGTTGCCGGTCTTGGCAATGCCCTGGTCGACGCCCTGGTTCGGATCGACGACGACCAGATCCTGGCTCGTATGGGCTTTACCAGGGGGCTGATGCACCCGGTCGACCACGCGGCCTGGCAGGCTGCCTTCGAGCAGCTTCAGCATTTTGGCGTTGAGATCCACTCGGGCGGCTCTTGTGCGAACACCGTCGCGGCGCTGGGCTTGCTGGGCTTGGACACCGTCTACTGCGGACAGGTCGGTGACGATCAGCTCGGTCACCTCTATGCCTCGCGGATGCAGGAAGCCTGCGGGGGCCATGCCCTGCAGTTCACCAAGGACCTGGCGACGGGCAAGTGCCTCAGCATCATCAGCTCCTCAGACGCCGAGCGCACCATGTTGACCGACCTGGGTGCCGCGGTCGCCCTGCCGGGGCTCGGGCGCTTCGCCGACGAGATCCGGGACAGCCGAATCCTGCACCTCACCGGCTACCTGTTGCTGGCCGAACCGATGGCCAGCCGCGCGATGGAGGCGATCGCCGTCGCCAACCGGGAAGAGATCCCGGTGTCGCTGGACGTCGCCGACCCCTTCGTGGTTGACAGCGTGCGCGACCGGATGTGGGAGATCGTCCAGGAATTCGCCGATGTCGTCTTCCTCAACGCTGACGAAGCCACCGCCTTGGTGGGGTGCAGCCCCGAGGAAGCGATCCACAAGATCGGTGAGGTCTGTCAGACCGTCGTGCTCAAGCTGGGCAGTCGGGGCTCGCTGGTCAAGCACGGCGACGACCTGTTCGCGGTTGGGATCCATCCGACGGACGCCTTGGACACGACCGGTGCCGGTGATGCCTACGCGGCCGGCTTCCTGTACGGCTACGTCAATGGCTGGTCCCCCAGGCGGTCCGGCGATCTCGGCAGCCGCATCGCCTCGCTCACCGTCGGGCAGGTCGGGGCGGTGGTTCGCGACCCCCTCGCGCTGAAGGCCGCGGTTGATGCCTGCGATCCCTGACACCCACTCGCCCTTGCTTCTCACTTCTCACTTCTCACTTCTCGCTTCAATTCAGCCCACAGAGGTCGCGGTCATGAACCTGCCTGTCGAGGTCATCGAGGCTATCAACAGTGGCAAATGCATCTTGTTCGTCGGCTCGCGCTTCAGCAGTGAAGCGGCGGAAGACCAAGGTGTCGACTACCCGGACGTCAAGGGCATCGCCAAGGCGCTGGGTTGGAAGAAGCCGCGCCAGCTCATGGGCTCCCGGGCCAAGGTGTCCCGCCCCTCTCCGGGCCAGGGGGCTGCCAGCTTCCAGGCCGCAAAGGGGCGGCCCGCGCTGATCGAAGAGATCCGCCGCCTGGTCGATGTCCCGAGCGTGGCCCCGACCGCATTTCACCAGTCCGCCATCTCTCGCTTTCCGCTGATCGTCACGACTTGCCAGGACGACCTGCTGGAGCGCAGCGCCGTCCAGCTCGGCGGTGCGGCCCAGGTGCTCTACCGCGGGGACGATGTCCCTGTGCCGGACCCTGAGACGCGCGTGATCTACAAGCTCAACGGTGGCTTCGAGCGCCCCGACAGCCTGGTCCTCAGCCCGGCGGATCGTCAGCCCCTGCCGCCCGCGGTGCGCAAGCAGTTTCGCAAGCTGGTTCGCGCCAACGTGATCCTCTTCGCCGGCTATCGCCCCGATCACGAAGAGTTCGAGAACGCTTTCGATGACCTCAGCCAGTGCTATGGCGGCGAGCTGCCCCGCTGTCACCTCGCCGTAGCCCAGGGCCGCATGGACGACTTCATGTGGCAGAAGTGGGTCTGGCGAGGTTTGCTCATGTTCACGGCGGACCCCAGCGAGTGCATGGCCGAGGTCGAGGCCCGGGTTGACGCCTGACGGAGCACGGATGCGTAGAGCGGAAGCGATGGGGCACGCAGGCGGGTCGCGGGTGGCGCGCTACCGGCTGCCGGGCTCGGGGCCGCATATGGCGCGGGTGCATGGGAACGGCACGGTCGCTGATCCCCTGGGTGGGGTGCGGCTGGAGCCGGTGGTCGGGGACCTGTTCGGAGAGCTGCTTCCCACCGGCCAGCCGTGGCTTCGGGCGGCTGATGTGACGCTTCTGCCGCCGGTCATGCCGGGCAAGGTGGTCGGCATTGGCAGCAACTACCGGGACCACGCCGCCGAGCTGGGCCGGGAACTCCCCACCGTGCCCAAGATCTTTCTGAAGCCACCCTCGGCGGTGATCGGCTTCGGCCAGGACATCACGGTGCCGCCTGGTACTCAGCGGGTCGACCACGAAGCCGAGCTGGCGCTGGTCATCGGCCGCACCCTCTGCCGGGTGTCCAGAGAACGCGCGCTGAAGGGGATCGCGGGCATCACCTGCCTCAACGACGTCACGGCCCGCGACCTGCAGCGCGTCGACGGCGTCTTCGCCCGGGCCAAGGGCTTCGACAGCTTCTGCCCGCTGGGGCCATGGCTGGCGCGGGGCCTGCCACCGGATGACCTGGCCGTCCGCTGCCGGGTGCGGGACATCGACGGCACCTGGCACACGCGCCAGGACGGCCGCAGCCGCGACATGGTGTTCGACGCCGCGCAGTTGATCGTCTTCGTCTCGGCTGTGATGACCCTCCAGCCGGGCGATGTGATCGCCACCGGGACGCCGGCCGGGGTCGGTCCACTGTTGGCGGGCCAGCGTGTTCAGGTTCAGGTCGAGGGGGTCGGCGTGCTCGAGAACCCGGTGGTGAACCGGCAGGATCGCATCCCGACGGCGCGGGTATAGGGGTGCTGCCCATCGCCCGGGTCGCGATCTTCGCGGGGGTCCCCTTGGTGGGGCTGTTGCTGGTGGGCCTCTCTGCT
>JAADHA010000388.1 GCA_013152105.1 Oligoflexia bacterium
CGAGACCCCGTCCTCCGAGACCCCGTCCTCCGAGACCCCGTCCTCCGAGACCCCGTCCTCCGAGACCCCCGCCGCCCCGCTGATCCCCCACACTCGCTTCGAAGAGAAGGTCGGCCACCCTCCGGGCCTCTTCTTCCTCTTCTTCACCGAGATGTGGGAGCGCTTCTCGTACTACGGCATGCGCGGTCTGCTGGTGCTGTACATGGTCAACTACCTGTTCGTCGAGACCCGCCAGGCGCGCCAGGGCAGCGTCGAGACCGTCCTTGGGGATCCCAGCCAGGTCATCGGCCTGGCCACCATTCGGTCGGTGCTGGAAGCCATCTTCGGGCACCTCGCGATCCAGCCGCTGGCGTCGCAGCTCTATGGTCTCTACACGGGCCTGGTCTACCTGACACCGGTGCTCGGCGGCTACATCGCCGACCGCTACCTCGGCCAACGCAAGACCGTCTTCGTGGGCGGCATCCTCATGGCCATCGGGCACTTCCTGATGGCCAGCGAGGCCATGTTCTTCCTGGCCCTGCTCTTCCTCATCTTGGGCAATGGCTTCTTCAAGCCCAACATCTCCACCCAGGTGGGCGGGCTCTACGCAGAGAATGACCATCGCCGGGATCGCGCCTTTTCCATCTTCTACGTGGGCATCAATCTGGGCGCCTTCCTGTCGAACCTGATCTGCGGCACCCTGGCTGCCGTCTACGGCTGGCACTGGGGCTTCGGCGCCGCTGGCGTCGGCATGCTGGCCGGCCTGGTGATCTACGCCATCGGCCAGAAGCATCTGGCCCCCGACAATGTGATGCAGAGGAAGGCCGATCACAAGCAGGCGACCCAGGACAAGCTCACCAAGGACGAGTGGCGCCGGGTGCTCGCGCTGTGCGCGCTGTGCGGCCTCAACATCGTCTTCTGGGCGGTCTACGAGCAGCAGGGCAACACGATGCAGCTCTGGGCGGACGAGCAGACCATCTGGCCGACCATCCTCGGCTTCACCATCCCCAGCACCTGGTTCCAGAGCTTCAATCCCCTCGTCATCATGCTGGGCACCCCCGTGCTGCTGGGCTTCTGGAAGTGGCAGCAGGGGCGCGGCAAGGAACCCTCCAGCGTCGCCAAGATGGCCATCGGCGCCATCGTCCTGGGCCTGTCCTTCCTGATCATGGTCTGGGGAGCGAACGTGGTCGGTGACGGCAAGGGCAGCATGTTCTGGCCGCTGGCCTGCACCCTGATGCTCACCGTGGGCGAGCTCTACCTGTCGCCCGTCGGGCTGTCACTGGTCACCAAGGTGGCGCCGATCCGCATCGTGTCCCTGATGATGGGCGTGTGGTTCTTGTCCAGCTTCCTGGGGAACTACCTGTCCGGCCTCATCGGCAGCCTCTACGGCGTCCTGCCACGCGACGGCTTCTTCATGCTGCTGACCTTCCTGGGGGTCGCCACCGGCCTGGCGATGTGGGCCTTCAACAAGCCGCTGAAGCAGGCGCTGGGGCACGAGGTCTGAACCGCCTCGCCGAGCACGATCAGGCGGCCACGCCCTCCGGCACGCCCTCCGGCACGCCCCCTGGTTAAAGCACCCGCCTTCGAACCAGAGGAACCCCATGAGCACGACCACCCCGACCTTCCGCTACCAGGAGATGTTCCCGCACGCCCACCCCGTGGACACACCCTGGCGCAAGCTGGACATCGGCGGGATCAGCACCGGTGACTACAAGGGCCACCGCGTGCTGGAGATCGCCCCCCAGACGCTGACCGAGTTGGCCCGGGTCGCCATGGCCGACATCAACCACCTCTATCGGCCAGGCCACCTCCAACAGCTCGCCGACATCCTGGACGATGACGAAGCCAGCAAAAACGACCACTTCGTCGCACACGCCCTGCTCAAGAACGCCGTCGTCTCGGTCGCCGGCGTGCTGCCATCCTGCCAGGACACCGGCACCGCCATCGTCCTGGGCAAGAAGGGCCAGTGGGTCTTCACCTCGGGCGATGACGCCGAAGCCCTCTCGCGCGGCATCTTCCGCACCTACACTGAAGACAACCTGCGCTACAGCCAGCTCGCGCCCTTCAGCGCCTTCGAAGAGAAGAACACCGGCACCAACCTGCCTGCACAGATCGACCTGCTGCACGTGCCCGATGGCGACAGCTACGACTTCCTCTTCATCGCAAAGGGTGGCGGCAGCGCCAACAAGACCTACCTCTTCCAGGAGACCAAGACCCTGCTCAACCCGCAGTCCATGCGGGACTTCATTCGCGCCACCTTGCCAACGCTGGGCACCGCCGCCTGTCCGCCCTACCACCTCGCGGTCGTCATCGGCGGGACCTCAGCCGAGATGAACCTCAAGACGGTCAAGCTGGCAAGCTGCCGCTACCTCGACGACCTGCCCACCCACGGCAACGAGTTGGGTCACGCGATTCGGGACCTGGACCTGGAGCAGGAGATCCTGCAGATCACCCGCGACCTGGGCATCGGCGCCCAGTTCGGCGGCAAGTACTTCTGCCACGATGTGCGGGTCGTGAGACTGCCGCGCCACGGCGCGTCCTGCCCGGTCGGCATCGGCGTGTCCTGCTCGGCCGATCGCCAGATCAAGGCGAAGATCACGGCCGACGGCGTGTTCCTGGAAGCCCTGGAGACCGACCCGGCCCGCTTCATGCCCGAACTCCACCACGAAGACCTGTCCGATGACGTCGTGAAGATCGACCTCAACCGCCCCATGGACCAGATCCTGGCCGAGCTGACGCGCTACCCGATCAAGACTCGCCTCGCGCTGTCCGGCCCGATGATCGTGGCCCGTGACATCGCCCACGCCAAGCTCAAGGAACGCCTGGACAAGGGCCAGGGCCTGCCCGACTACGCCCTGAAGTACGCCGTCTACTACGCGGGGCCGGCCAAGACTCCCCCCGGCATGCCCAGCGGATCCTTCGGTCCGACCACGGCGAGTCGGATGGACCCCTATGTCGACCTGTTTCAGTCCCACGGCGCCAGCATGGTGATGATCGCCAAGGGGAACCGCTCCAAGTCCGTGACCGAGGCCTGCCAGAAGCACGGCGGCTTCTACCTGGGCAGCATCGGCGGCCAGGCGGCGGTGCTCGCGGCCGAGAACATCACGAAGATCGAGGTGCTCGACTACGCCGATCTGGGCATGGAGGCCGTGTGGAAGATCGAGGTGGTCGACTTCCCGGCCTTTGTGATCGTCGACGACAAGGGCAACGACTTCTTTGCCTGAGACGGCGATCGCTTGGCGAGGGCGGCCGCCAGGGAATACCCCGTGCTCATGCCGCCACTCCTCCTCCTCCTGCTGACCGGCTCGGCCTTGGCCGCGCCCATCGCCGCCGACACCAACGCCGATGTCGTCGCCACCTACCACATCGCCGTGTCACCCCAGGCGATCACCGACCACGTCTCGGACCTGCGGGTGCAGGAATCTCTGCTCAGCGGGTGTACCCGAAACTGGATCCAGGGGTCGCTATCCGTCGGGGTCGGGGCCTCGGCCCAGCTCGTCTACCGGGTCGGGCTGTGGCGCCGCAAGCTGACGGCCACCATCACCGAGGTCAAGGACGGCCAGCGCATCATCGTAGATCACGCTGGCGACAAGGGCTTCTACACGACCTGGACCGTGACGCCGACCGACGGGGGCGCCGATGTCGAGCTGCGGACCCTGATGGAGTTGCCCCCCAGGCCCTTCCAGCACTACTACATGCAGCATATCCAGCCCGAGTGGCAGAGCTGCTACGCCCAGGCGCTGGTGCGATTGGAGAACGAACTCGGGCAGTGAATCCCTGCCATCCACGTCCACGAAGTGACCACCGCGAGGGTGCGGCACTAGCGGCGCTCAGCCCCGACTGAACTCGGCGACAAGCTGCCGGGACTCCAGGACAAGCTCGCCGTTCGGCGCCCACAAGCTGCCAGTCACGTCGGCATAGCCATTCGCGGTGCTGCCCGCCTGGGACTTGAAGCGCCACCAGCCTTCCGGTGCGATCCCGCCAACGGGCAGGGGCGTGATCACGTTGACCATCCAGGTCACGGTGCTGGCAGCGGCGGGACTGTGGAGGAGCGCGAGCACCGGCGCGGGCCAAGCGTCCGCCAGAGCCAGGGCCCCGGCGATGTCGACGGGATGGTCGTCTCTCAGCCGCACCCAGCCCATCGCCTCAGCCCGGTCGCTGGCCGAGAAGGGAAAGACACCGCTGGCCCAGCGATAGTCGAGGTGCTGGGTGAAGGCCGGGGTGATCCCCTCGACGGCGGGGATCTCGGCTAGCGTTTCGGGAGAGGGCCAGGCAGGCGCTGGCGAGGGAGGCACCCGCGGCATCGCCGTCGTCCTCGCCCGCCCCCAGGCCGCGATCAGCACCGCGCACACCCGGCCACCCTGAAACAGTCGAGCCTGGGTCTGGGTGATGGCGCGCCCGCGACGCAACACGCTCAGCTCGATCCGCACGGGGCCTGGCCTGACCGGCCCGGCGAAATCGACCAGGACCGAGCGCAGGAGCCGGTCGGGCGCGACCTGGCCTTGTACGGCCCGCAGACAGAGGCCCGTGACAAGCCCACCAAAGGCCGCTCGCCCCTGGGACCAGGACGCGAGGACTTCAGCCTGTACGATCCGCACCCCCTCCTGGCAGCTCTCATCGAGGGGCTGCACCCCGCACACCTTGGACCACCGCTGCGACCACCGCTGCGAGCACCGCTGCGAGCACCGCTGTGAATCGCGGTCAGCACCCTGGCCGCTCATCGTGCGACGGTACAGACCACCGGGCGGTGGTCGAAGATGGTGATGTCCGTCGCGGCGGGGTGGCCGTCGCTGAGCCCCGCGTACCAGCAGCTTCCCTGCCAGCTATCTGACATCACGTGGTCGATGTCGGCCACGCCCTGGTAGGACAGCGGCGCGTCCGGTCCGACCTCGCTGATGAAGTGAAAGGGCAAACCCTCGCCCACGAAGTCCGTCCACCTGGCAGCGCTGGTGTCCCAATCTGTGAAACGTCCAGGATCTGTGTTCAGGTCGCCCATCACCAGGTTCTGTGTACCGTTTGCACCAGGCTCACCGTCGCCAAGGTCTACAAAGACCTGGTCGACCTGGGCCACCCGGCAAGCCTGATCATCGAGACTTACCCCCGATGAACCGTGTACATTGACCACCGTGAAGCGCGACCCGTCCGGCCGCTCGACCACACCTCGCCCGATCCGAGCGCCGCTTCCGCAGCCATCGATCGTGGAGCCCGCCAGGCCCTCCAGGCAGAAGTCGTCATCGCAGCCCACAAAACGCCCGACCCGCTGGTGGACCGCCGCGCACTTGTCGGGGTGGCCCGGGTTGCAGGCCACCTGGTAGTCCGAGCCCAGCACCAACTGGGCCACTGTCGGGTCGCCATCTTGCCAACCCTCGCACACGAAGCCCGCCTGGGCGTCAGCGGGAATGCTGGCGCAATCGCCCGAATAAAAAATCTCCTGGAAGACCACGATGTCTGGGTCTACCTGCGCAATGAAGGCCGTCACGTCGTCGACCGCCGCCTGCCAGGCCAGTCCGTTGCCGTACCAGGTGTCGCTGAGCTTGGCCTGCGTACTGGTGTAGCCGCCGTTGCTGGTCCCGTCCTGGCCCAGGCCCGCGCTCACGCCCGTGCCGGTGTTGAAGGTCATCACGGTGAGCGGGTCGAGGGCGGCCGCGGCAGCCGTGTCATCGGGGACAGCAGCGGGTGGACCGGAGCAGGCCAGCGGGCCGAGGTAGAGCACAAGATTGAGCACGAGGTTCATGCGAGCGGGCCTAACGTCACAAGGCCAGGGCGACGTTAGCCCCCAGTCCATGCTCCTCGCTCTCCTCCTGGCCTGTACGAGCCCCACCGGCCTCGACGCCCTGCGCGCTTGCGCCGATCTGGACTGCCAGCAGGCCACGGTGGCCACGGCGATGGGCCTCGACCCCAGGGGAACCGGGATCTGGCTGAGCGAACAGCACGACCCGCTGCTCCAGGTGGCGCTGGTCACGACCCTGGGTGGCCACAATCCCGCGCTCCTGGCGGGGATCTGTCCGCGCCTGCTTCCCCCGGCCAGGCAGCGCTGCGACCGCTTCGTCGAGCGGCCACACCTGGGCCCGCCTCCCAAGCCTCGACCAAGCTCGGATGAACGACCCGGAGGCGGTCCGCTGGGGACCGCGATGCGCGTGCCGGACTGGCCCCAGGCACAGGCCGACCCCCAAGCCAAGAACCAGGTCTCCCAGCGCTGCGGACTCGACCCGGCCTGCGTCGACCAGGCCGCTCGGGACGCCGGGAGCGCGTTGAGAGCGGACCTGGCCGAGGCGGCCTGCCTCAACCTGTACAAGGACCCCGCGCGGGCCGGCGAGTGTCGCTTCCAAGCCGCTGAATCCGCGGTCTCCGCGGCTGGCTTCGACGGACTTCCGGTGGCGCTGAAGCTGTGCGTGGCCTCGGCCTTCGCCTCGGACTGCCTCAGCCACACCCTGGTGCTGATCCTGCCCACGGCCACTCCCGCCAACCAGGTCAATCCGGCTGCCGTCCAGGTGATGGCAGCGGCCGCTGACCAAATCGCCAGCATCATCGGAGGGCCCGAGCCCCGAACTGCCCTGTCACTCGCCGCTTCCGAAGCCTCCGACCTGGCGTGGAACCTGTGGATCTGTTCCGCCTTCGGGATCAGCTCCCCCGGGCCAGCGGCAAGCGTCCGCGGCGACCTGTTGGATCTGGTTCCACCCACGGCGGCCCGCCACGTGCGCTTCGCCGCCGCCTCGGTCATGGTCCGCTCACGTCCCCGCGCCACCGTCGACGCCCTGGTGGTCGCGACCCGCCAGGCACTGTCCAGGCGCGGCGCCCCCGGCCCGAATGCGCCCCGGGTCCCGGTGGTCGCACCCCGGATCGGGGGGCACTTGTGGGCGGCCGACTTCCCGGGCGAAGAGCGGGTGCCCGCGACCTGGGCGCTGGGGATGACCCGCCGGCCCACCTCCGAAGATCCCGACGTGGACTTGCAGCTCGCCGTCATCAGCGCGCTGGCCAGCAACCCTGTCCCTCCCCCCGCGGCGCCACTGCTGGCGCTCCTCGACGACCAGCGCCGGCCTGAGACGGTCCGTTTTGCCGCCGCGCTGGCCTTGTCAGCCCGCCAGCCCGATGCGCTGCGGGACTGGGCGGCCCACCATGATCCAGGGTCCGCGCTGGTCGCGGGGCGGGCAGTGCTGGCAGGATCCCCCTGAGGGCGGGTCTATCCCTGTACCGCCTTCACCACCTCGGCGTCCGTGGGCGTCGGCCCACCCAAGGCCGTCAACAGGGGAACCAGCAGGGCAACTGGCAGGCGCTCGACGCCATCGCGCACTTTGGACCGAGACTTCCAGCCCGCCGCGAGGATCAGCACCGCGAACCCGTCGACAGGCCAGCCCGGCGTGGCTAGCGGGGTGTGGCTGAGCAGGCCGCTGGCCACTGACAGCCCCAGCAGCCCCAAGG
>JAADHA010000676.1 GCA_013152105.1 Oligoflexia bacterium
CACCAGTGGCGGGCCGGTCGGCGCGGTGACCGAGCTTGGCAGCCACCTGCTGTCCTACCAGATCCAGTTCATTCCCAGCGGCGAGCGAGCGTTTACCGCGGCCGCCTTCCAGCAGCGCTGGGCCGAGCTGACCCCCGAGATAGCTGGCTTGGAGGCGCTCTCCTTCAACAGCGACATCGGCCCCGCGTCGCGTGAGGCTGCGGTCGATGTGCAGCTCTCAGCAGCCGACGAGGACACGCTGGCCGCGGCCAGCGGCGAACTGGCGGAGCGTTTTCGAACCTTCAGCGACCTCACGCAGGTGGAGAACAGCTACGCCTCGGGCAAGGACCAGCTCGACTTTCGCTTGCGGCCCGAGGCCCGGGCCCTGGGCCTGAGCACGACCGATGTGGCGCGGCAGATCCGGGCGTCCTTCTACGGCGCCGAGGCCTTGCGCGAGCAGCGGGACCGAAAGGAGCTGAAGATCATGGTCCGCCTGCCCAAGGACCAGCGGATCAGCGAGAGCGATGTGGAGCAGCTTCGTGTGCGCACCGCGGCCGGTGGCTTCGTGCCGCTGTCCTATGTCGCGGACTTTCAGCGCAGCCGCGCGCCGACCTCGATCCAGCGTGAGTCGGGGCGGCGGATCGTCGATGTCACGGCCGACCTCCGGCCGGGCGTGGCCAGCAGCCAGGCCGTCCTCGCCAAGCTCGAGGCGACCGCCTTGCCCGCGCTCCGGGCCGCCCATCCCGGGCTCAGCACCGAGCTGGTCGGGCAGCAGCGCGAACAGAACGAGAGCATGGCCTCGCTGGGCAAGGGCTACATCATCGCGCTCTTCGCCATCTACGCCCTGCTGGCCATCCCCTTCAAGAGCTACACCCAGCCCGCGGTGGTCATGAGCGCCATCCCCTTCGGCATTGTGGGGGCGGTGCTGGGCCACCTGTTGATGGGCTACAATCTGTCCCTGATCAGCATCTTCGGGATCATCGCCTTGTCGGGTGTGGTCGTGAACGACTCCTTGGTGCTGGTTGATGCCGTGAACAGTCGTCGGCGTGACCACGACATCTCGGCCCACGACGCCCTGATGTGGGCCGGACCCCGGCGGCTGCGGCCGATCCTGTTGACCTCGCTGACCACCTTCTTCGGGCTGGCTCCGATGATCCTCGAGACCGAGGTCCAGGCCCGCTTCCTCATCCCGATGGCGATCAGCCTGGGTTTTGGTGTGCTGTTCAGCACCTTCGTCACCCTGCTGCTGGTTCCGACCTTGTATATGTCGCTGGAGGACTGGCACGCGCTGCTTGGGCGGGTGCGCGGGGACGCCGCCCAGCCCGTGCCCCCCGTGCCCCCGGTGCCCTCGGTGCAGGCTGATGCTGCCAGGTGAGCCTGGCCCCGATAGGTGAGCCTTGCCACCTGGCCAGGAGCCGTCATGACCCGCGTCGCCGCTTCCCTTCTGCTGTCCTTGACCCTGTTGGCGCTCCCCGCATGTGGCAAGGGGCCGAGCGACACCGGCACCAGTAGCGGCACCAGCATTACCGGCGCGGACGGCGGGACTCAGGACGCTGGGACCGGCGACAGCGGGACCGGCGACAGCGGGACCGGCGACAGCGGGACTGGCGACAGCGGGACCGGCGACAGTGGGATTGGCGACAGCGGGGTCAGCGACGGTGGGACCGGCGACAGCGGGGTCAGCGACGGTGGGACCACGGGCAGCAGCGACGCTGACGGGGATGGCTACATCAGCGCGGCCTTGGGCGGTGATGACTGCGACGACGGCGACGCGACGATCCATCCTGGGGCCACCGACGTACCGGGAGACGGCGTCGACCAGGACTGCAACGGCTTCGACGCGACCACAAAGACCATGCTGGCGGTTGGCGACCTGATGGCCGGGGACCTGGTGGTCTCCGAGGTGATGCAGAACCCGGAGTCGGTCGAGGACGGCCAGGGCGAGTGGTTCGAGCTGTACAACGCCACCGACAGCGACGTGGACCTGGGTGGCCTGCTGATCTGGGACGACGGCGTCGACTTTGTCGACGTGGCCGACGGGCTGGGCGTGCCAGCGGGGGGGCTGGTTGTGTTCGGGAGAACGACCGACACGACCCAAAACGGGGGGGCTCCGGTCGACTATGGATACGATGGCGATATGGCCCTGAGCAACGGATCGGACGCGATCTACGTCGGCTACAGCACCACCGTCTTCGACAGGGTGCGCTGGGACAATGGCCTGAGCTTCCCCGACCCGGCCGGGGCCTCGATGACCTTGGATCCAGAATGGCTGGACGCGGAATTGAACGACAGCGGTCTGTACTGGTGTACGGCATGGACGGTCTACGGGGACGGCGACCTGGGTACACCGGGACAGGAAAACGACCCATGTGGGGTCGACGTGACCGATGCCGACGGGGACGGCTTCGTGGCCTCGGTCGACTGTGACGACACCGACCCCACGATCTACCCCGGTGCGCCGGACACCTGGTACGACGGGGTGGACAGCGACTGCGCTGAGAACAGTGACTTCGACGCCGACCTGGATGGGTACGACAGCGACGCCTATACCGTGGGTGGGGTGCCTGGAGATGACTGTGACGACACCGACGCCACCATCTATCCCGGTGCGACAGAGACCGATGGCGACGGCATCGACAGCAACTGCGATGGCGTTGACGGCACGGTGGGCGGTTCGGATACGGGCAGCACAGACACGGGCAGCACAGATACTGGCGGCACAGACACGGGCAGCTCAGACACGGGCGGCACAGACACGGGCGGCACAGACACGGGCAGCAGTGGCGCCGGGGTGGACACCTTGGTCGCGGGCGACCTGGTGATCACCGAGATCATGCAGAACCCCTCAGCGGTCAGTGACAGCTACGGCGAGTGGTTCGAGGTCCTCAATGCCAGCACCGCCGATGTCGACTTGCTGGGCCTGGTGGTCAGCGATGACAGCTCGGACAGCTTCACCGTCGGCAGCAGCGTGGTGGTTGCCGCTGGCGGGCGCGTGGTGTTTGGCCGGAACGGGGACACCGCGGTCAACGGCGGCGTGAGCGTGGACTACGACTTCTCGGGAATGTCCCTGGGCAACGACGACGACGAGCTGATCCTCTCCAACACCAGCGGTGTGCTGGACGCGGTTCGATACGACGGTGGGAAGACCTTCCCCGATCCCTCGGGCGCGTCGATGTCCCTGGACCCAGGGGCCAGCGACGCGACCAGCAACGACGATGGCACCAACTGGTGTCAGGGCACGACCGCCTATGGGGACGGTGATCTGGGCACGCCGGGCAGCGTCAACGATGCCTGTGGCGGCGGGGACACCGGCGCGACCGGGGACACCGGGCTCAGCTCAGCAAGGCGGTGAGCCAGTCCTGGAAGGCGGTCGTCGCAAGCAGGTCTTGACCGCGGGCCACGATCTGTTCTTCGATGCCGACCCGCCACTGGGCTTCGTCGATGCCCGCCTCGACCAGGAAGGCGCGCAGGCTCTTGTCGCCGATCTCGGTGATGGCCGATCGCACCGCGCCGGCGATCTCGTCACGGAAGCCCTCGCGGTGGGAGAGCGCGCGCGCCACCGCGGCGCCAGTGGCCACGAGCTGGTCGGGGTCGATCTTGTCCGCCTCGCCAGCCAGGACGGACAGCTCGGTGTCCAGCAGGATGTCCAGCAGGTGGACCCGGTAGCGGCCGTAGAGGTCCGCGTAGTTGGGGTCGCAGAGGTGGTCCGCGACCTGTTGCATCACCGCGCTCATCGCCTGGTCGACGAATTCGCGGGTTCGCCCTTCGGTCTGGGCCTCGATCTCGGCTGACAGGCCCTTGGCCAGGTCCTCGCCCAGCGACATCAAGCGGCCCAGGCCGCTGCCTATGCCGCTGCCTCTTCCAGTGCCTCGGCCGCGTCCCCCGAAGCCCAGGTTGCGCGCGGCCTGGCTGACCGGGTTGTCCCGCCCCAACTGGGCCAGCTTCCTGGCGTAGCCGGTGAGGGCACGCGCCAGGACATCGCGGAAGATGCCGCGGATCGCGTCGTGATCGACCAGGCGCCCGACCAGCTCGCGGTCCCACACGATCGGCCGGCCCAGCGCGTCGCGCAGCGGCAGGACCACCTCGTCAGGAGCCCGGTCGTCCAGGGTGCCCTCGGGAAGGCGGTCGCGCAGCCCCTGGATCTGCTCGCGCAGCCAGGTCTCGGTGTTCGCCCCTTCGCTGGCCGTCTCCAGCGCCATGATGACCTGGTCGGCCACGAAGTCGGGGTCCAGCAGCCCCGACACCGGTCGGGTCAGCAGGTCATCCACGACCAGGCTCACCAGGCTGGAGAGCGCGCCGTTCTGGAGGCGGCTTTGGACCGTGTCAGCGTCGGCAGCAGTGTCGGCAGCAGTGTCATCAGCCACGGTGGATCTCCGGCAGGATCGAGCTGGGCGTCCCCACACAGGTCAGCCAGAGCTGGTGTACGGCGCGGGTGGCGGCCACGTGGAGCAGGCGCCGGTGGTGGGGCGTGTCGGGCCAGTGGAAGGCGTCGACGTCGATGACGATGACGTAGTCGAATTCCAGGCCCTTGACCTGGTCGGCCTCGACCACGTCGATCCCGGGGGCGAAGGCGAAGCGCTGGTCCACCACCAGGCGCACGCCCTGGAGATCGGCCTGGACCAGTCCCTGGGCGTAGGTGCGGCTGGTCGCGGCGTCGGGTGTGAGCAGGGCGATATTGGCCAGCGGTTCGTGCAGTCGGAGCTGGCGCAGCTCGCCGACCAGGAAGGCGACGCAGGCGCCGTGGTCGCTGAACTCGAACAGCTCGACGGGGGGGCCTTCGCGGGTGGTGCGAGGGGTGGGTTCCTGGTCGTCGTTGAGGACTTGCAGGGCGAAGGTCGTGATCTGGTGGGTCGATCGGTAGCTCACCTGCAGAGTGGCCAGGCTCTGGCTACGGACGCCGATCCGGTCGAGAAAGCCGGTCCACGACGTAAAGCCCGCGGCCTTGCTGATGTGCTGGCGGACATCGCCAGCCAGGGTCACGCAGCGGTGCTTGTCCGTCGTGCCCAGCAGGACCTGGACTTCGACCGGGGAGAAGTCCTGCACTTCGTCCAGGACGATGTGGCTGTGGCTGAGGGGCTTGTTGCCGTTGCGGCGCAGGCGTCCGAGCCGGAACTGGGCGGTGCGCAGGAGGAGGGCCGCGTCTTCGGCGTCCAGACGCGCGTCTGCGGTGGCGTCGCCCGAGGCAAAGGCCAGCATGGCGGTGGTCTGCTCGGTCGTCCAGGCAATGGCCTTGTCCAGGGCCCCGGGGCTGATGGCGTCCCCAAGGGCGGCGGCGATCGCGGCACGATCGGTCAAGACATGCGCCCAGTCTTCGAGGGCCTGAAAGGGGCGAGCGGGCCCCGGTGTGGCCTGGATGTGTTGCTTCAGCAGGTCGCTGATCCCAGGGTGGAGCTTGATGCGCACCACCGGTTCGGGTGTGTCTTCCGCCCAGACCCGTGGCAGCAGGCGACCGTACTCTCGACCGACCTGGCGGCGGGCCCACTGTTCCCAGGTCGTGACCTGGACTCCGACCACACCCAGCGCCGGAAGCACGTGGCTGACATAGTCCCGCATGGCCTTGCCCCAGACCACGACCAGAACGCGGTTCGAACCGAAGCGTTTGGGGTCTTGATAGGCCAGGTAGGCGATGCGGTGCAGGGCGACGGTGGTCTTGCCGGAACCGGCTGAGCCGCGCAGGACCACGACGCCGCTGTCGACGCCAGTGATCAGGTCGAACTGATCGGGGTCGATCAGTGCGGCGATGTCGGGCAGGTGCTTGTCGGCGCGGAGGCGACCCGTACCAGCCCCCAGGGTGGTGCTGCCGGCGTGTCCGGCCCGCAAGGCGGTGCCCTGGCCGCCCGCCAGCCGCGTGGCGTCGGCGGGCATGGCCTTCCATCCGTCCGCCGTGCGCAGCCAGGTGCCGTGGGCCGTTCCGACCCGCAGCAGCTCGCGCCGGTGGATGTGAACAGTCCGTCGGGCGACCACGCGGCCGATGCGTTCGCGGCCGGAGAGCTCTTCTTCGAAGTCGTCGCCTTCGTCGTAGCGGTAGAACATCTGCGAGATGGGGGCATTGCGCCAGTCCACGATGCGCAGTCCGGGGCCCAGGCGGGTGGCCCGGCCGATGAAGATGTCGCGTCGTTTGTCGGCTTCTTCCAGACCCAGGTGCCCGAAGTAGGGGGACTCCGGGTCCACGTGCCGGGTCTGCCGGCCGCGTCGAAGCTGGTCCAGGCGGGCGTGCATGTGATCCAGGTTCTGAAACAGGGCGGGTCTGTCATCGGATCGGGCGTGCTGCAGGTCCGCCTGCAAGCGCAGGATCTCCTTGATCAGGTTGGCGTCGCGAGCGCCGGGGCCCTCGGGGTTCTCTTGGAGGCGCAGCAGGATCTGTTCGAGGTGGGCCAGCTCTTCTTGGACCGGGCCCGGTACAATCGCGGCTGGCGGATCGAGGGGGCGAGTCGGGCTTGCTGCAAGATATGGCGGGTTCACTGGCACCTTGGGCGTGCTCCTGGCTACACCGCACGCGCGGGTCGGCCGCGTTGTGGGCTTGGGCAACGGCTTGGCGTAACGACTG
>JAADHA010000383.1 GCA_013152105.1 Oligoflexia bacterium
GAAGGTCATGGTCTTGGCGTCAGGGCTGCGAGAACTGGGTGGGAGCAGGGAGGATCTCGAATTCGCGCCGCTGCCCGGGCGCGAGCAGCACCGCGGCAACCCGGCTCAGGTCGGCCACATCGACATTCCGAAGCGCATCCAGGCGGGCATCGACCGCCTGGGGCCCCGCCCCGGTCGCCATGATCGAGGCCACTGCCGATGCCCAGTCCGCCGGTTCATCCAGGGCCAGCAGCGCGGCGCGGGCCAGGTGAAGCCGCGCCCGCTCTATCTGGTCAGCCAGGTCGGGATCGTCAGCGGCGATCAGCGCCGCCGTCGCGGTCTCGATGGCGGCGAGAACAGCCCCGGGGTGGGCATCGCAGCGAAGCTCGGCCATCACGAGCAGGCCCTGTGCATCGGCTGGGCTCCACAGCCGAGTGACCAAGCCCTGCTGCTGGACCAGTCGCGTCCAGACCAGGCCCCCCGGTCCGACCAGCAGCTCGCGCAGCAGCGCCTGGGCGGCTTCGTCCTTGGCGTCCAGGCGGGGGGTATGCGGGTCCCAGGCGACGGCGACCCGCGCGCGGCGCACGCCCTCGGCCCGCAAGGTCTGGACCACGGGAGGATCGACGACCGAGATGTCGTGGGGAAGGGCCACGGCAGGGATCACGGCAGGGACCACGGCAGGGATCACGGTCGGTCGAGGAGCCGCCGACTGTGCCGGCAACTCGGCAGGCTGCGCCCAGCTCCTCCAGGCGTTCACGAGCTCGTCCAGGGCGACGGCCGGGTCGAGGTCTCCAGCGACCACCACGCTGATCGCGCCACCCCGCCAGGCCGTGGCGAAGCGCCCCGCCAGATCGCGATCCTGATCGGCATCGCTGTCGACCGGGGCAGCACGCCCCCAGGCGAGTTCGGCCAACATCCGGTCCGGGTCGGCCAATTCCAGGCGCCGCAGCGCCAGCACGGCACCGGCCGCACGCTGGACGTCAGCCTTCATTGGCGCGAAATCACTCAGCCGGCCCGCTTCCAGGGACACCAGCTCGGCGAGGTCGGTGCTGGCGCCCTCGACCAGGATCCGAATCGCCCGATCCTGTACCTGCAGCGCCTCGGCCGCACCCAGCAACTGGCGCCGCTGCCGCCGCCCCGCGCCCGCGACGCCGCCCTCTTCCGAACCGAGAAGCCAAGCAATCATGCGGTCTTCCAACAGCACGCCGCCCGCCGGGAGGACCTGCAGCTCGACCGCGACCCGGCCCGCTGTCGGCGCACGCACAGCGACCAGCCGCACGCCGCTGGCCAACTGGCGCTGGGCGAAGCCACCCGCCAGGAGTCCGACGGGCGAGGACTGGCAGTCACCCGAGGGTAGCGCCACGCAGCCGCCGCCCGCGTCCTGGGTCCCCGCCCGAGCCACAGCCGGACCGGCCAGACCCGCACAGGCCAGGCTCAGGACCAGACACACCAGCAGCGGCAAGTTTG
Organism: Oligoflexia bacterium; assembly: GCA_013152105.1. GTDB lineage: Bacteria > Myxococcota_A > UBA796 > UBA796 > UBA2385 > UBA2385. The sequence goes on from JAADHA010000383.1 coordinate 1,447, forward strand.
AGCGCATCGTCCCGAGCCTAAGACATCTAGACCCCGGTCGCCGTGCTGGGACTCCTGACGGTCTCGTGACAGGCGAGAATCCGACACATGGTAGGCTAATCATCGGCGTACCCGCGTGGCGACCGCGCCCGTCTGACATCGTAATTCGCCACTCCACCCGGAGATGAAGCCATGGACGGTGCTCTGCTCGTCGACACCCAGGTCCCTTCTCGCACCCTGGTGCGGATGCTGCGTCGCCAGCCCGACCGGGACAAGGCCATTGATGTGCTGCCCGAAAGCGTGCTGTGGCACGTCTACTGCGAGCTGCGCCGGCGCGGCGAGACCCAGGCCGGTCAGCACTTCGTCCGCTCCGTCAAGAACCTGCATCGGCGTCGCAGCCTGGGCAACGCCATGCTGCCATGCACCGACACCGCACCAAACGAACACAAGCTCATCGACGATCCAATGGTCGCCGAGCTGTGGAGGGCCTACAAGCGGTGCATCTGCGCCCAGCGCACCGGACCGGCCGCGCAGCTTCTGCGCGACATCGAGAGCCGGCTCTGACCACCGGCTCTGACCACCGGCTCTGACCACCGCCTCTGACCGCCGCGGCTGACTCAACCCACGCTTCGGACCAGACGGATCCCGACCCCGGCAGCCCGAAAAGACTGGGGTGATTGCACGCGACTGCAGACCCGAGCGTCCCGGTGGTGGCTGTACCAGCAGCCTCCTCGCGACACGCGAAGCTGGTGGTCTTCACCCCGGGACAGGGGCGCGATCGAGAGGGCTCCCGAGGCCAGCGAGGCCATGGTCTCGCCCGCCGCCTCGCGACACCAGTCACGCACATTGCCCGCCATGCCGCGCACCCCGTAGATGCTGCAGTCCTCGGGGAAGGCATGGACCGAGGCCGCCCTCATCCGACCGAGGTGGCTGTCCTGGGTCAGGCACCAGGTCAGATCGAAGGCGTCGCCCCAGGGATAGACCCGGCGGTCCACGCCACGGGCGGCTTTCTCCCACTCGACCTCGGACGGCAGGCGCCAAGGCAAGCCCGTCGTCTCGGCCCGCCAATCCGCGTAGGCCCGCGCGGCGGTCCAGGGCACCATGACGACCGGCCCGTCGAGGTCCCAGATATCCCCCACGGCATCGGGCACCAGGCGATAAGCGCCGCCCTCGGGACGACCGTAGATGGGGGTGCCGAGCAGACCCGGCCGAGCGCTGCCCTCGCGTGGCTCGCACATCGCCGCCAGCTCGTCGCGCCCCGAGTCAAGCAGGGCGTTGAGGAAACCCAGGTAGTCACGGTTGGTGACCGGGAAGCGGTTGATGACGAAGGCATCGACCCAGACATCGGTCAGCGGCAGCGAGCGCGTCGCCGCAGGGTCTCCGCCGATTCGACACCAGCCCGCCGGGACGGTCACGTCCATCGGGTCGATGGCGCCGTCCCCAGGTAGAGACACAGCGCTGGGGCGATCCTGACCTGGCGCCACCCCATGCCAGTGCTCCAGCCGGCCGATCGCCACGGGGTAGCGTACCGTGAGGTGTCCAGGCAGGCTCAGCTCGAGCAGGTAGCTGCCCCGGGGCAAGGGAGCCGCCAGGACAGGGGTCTGTCCCAAGATGCGCCCGTCGGTCGGCACCAGCCGATGATCCACCGTGGTGAGCGCCGACAGAGTCACGTCCGCCCCAGCGGGCTCGGTCAACAAGGTGAGCGCACCGTCTCCGACCAGGTAGGCCGCGTGCTCGCCGTCGTCGTGCGCCCGCAGCCGCAGCTCGATACGGGCGGCCGCGGCGGTGTCCCCACAGGCCTCGGCAGCCTGGTGCGCACCGCGGTAGTAGGCGGCGAGCCGACGGTGCGCCACCGCGAGATCGGGCTGGTGGGTGAGGGCGGCGTGCAGGGCCTGCACCATGCGCTCTTCTTCCAGGTCGGCCTGGTGAGCCAGATGCTGGGCCTCGCTGGCGGCCTGCCAGGACGGGCGCTTCTGCGCGATGGGCGCCAGCGGCGAGACCCCCGCCAGCAAGCGGCTGGCCTGCGCCTGCAATTCAGCCGCACGCTCACGCAGGCGACTGACCCGCGGCCGCAGATCTTCGGCCGCACGTACCACGGCCAGGGCGCGTTCCTGACGCCGAGCGCCCTCCAACCACGCGTTGACGTCCCGGGCGAGCCGGGCAGCGTCTGGATACCGATCCTCGCTGTCCCAAGACAAGGCGCGGACACAGATGGCCCACAGGTCCGTGGGGATTGGCAGCCTGTTCGCCGTGGCCAGGGCCGTGGCCCCGCCCTCGTCCACCAGCGGCCCGGGCGGCGGGGGAGGACCCAAGCGTTGCGCGGCCAGCAACCGCTCCAGGCTGCCGATCCGGTAAGGCGGAGCGTTCCCCAGCACGTGGAAGAGGATCGCGCCCAAGGCGTAGACATCCGCGGCGGGGCCCAGGTCTCCGATCCGTCCCTGGGCCTGCTCTGGGGCCATATACATCAGGGTGCCACCGACATCGCCCATCGCCGTATGAAACAGGTCCCGCTCGGAACGCTCGGTACGAACCTCGGACAGGTCGGCCAAGATCAATGGCGCAGGACGCGAGCGGTGCAAGACCTTGCCCAGCCCCCAGTCCAGCAACAGAACCTCGCCAAAGCGCCCGATCATGACGTTGCCCGGCTTCAGATCACGATGGATCACGCCGCGGGCGTGGGCATAGGCCATCGCCTCGCACAACCGCGCGAAGGCACCGATCAGGCGTCGCAGGGTCCATCCGTCCGGGCTGGTCCCCCAGGTCCCGTCCTGCGATGCCTGGTGCACCGCGTCGATGACCGTATCCAGCGTGACCCCCACCACTTCCTTCATGGTGAACCAGGCGCGGCCATCCCGCAGCCGGCCGGCGTCGTAGACCGGAACGATACCGGGGTGTTCCAACTGCGCCGCGATCTGGGCTTCCTCCAGAAAGCGCGCCATGGCCTCGTCGCTGAAGACCATCGACGGGCGGATCACCTTCATGGCGACGGGCCGGTTCAGCCGACGATCCAGCACGCGCCGAACCTCGCCCATCCCGCCGATCCCGAGCTGACCCAGGTCGGTGTAGCGATCCGGCAGCCAGGTCCCCGAGACGGTCGTGGCGCCGGTCGTGGCGCCGGTCGTGGCGCCTGTCACGGCGTCAGTCTTGGCGCCAGTCTGGCCGGCCTCCTCGTCCGCGGTTCCGCCCTCCAGCGCCCGCAACAGGGACGCCAGCGCGATGGAAACGGACGGAAGGTCGTCGCGATGGCCCGGGTCGCTCACAACCGGAAGTCTACACTCAGGCGCCCTTGGCAGCGTAGGCGTCGATCAAGATAGCGGCGGTCTCCGGGCGCATGATCTCGGCCGGCGGGTTCGTCCCCTCGATCAACATGGCGCGGACCTTTTTGCCGCTGATGAACATGGGCTTGTCGTCAGCCGCCGTGTGGTTCTCCATCAGGTCGACCCGGCCCATGGACGGATAGTAGGCGGCAAAGCCCACCTTCATCGGCTTGATGTGAAGCTCACCCGGCAGGTCCTCGAAGATCTGCTGGGCGTCGAAGGGTCCCCAGATGGCGCCGCCATCATCAAAGGGGGCGTCGGCGTGCTGGCGCCCGATGACGATGTTGCTGAAGCCGTGGTTCTGCCGGTAGATCCCGTGCATGATGGCTTCGCTGGGACCGCCGTAGAACATCTTGATGTCCAGCCCGATCAGGTGGAAGACATCGTTGAGTTCGTAGCCGACGCCGTCCCACAACGCGGCGTCGCTGTCGCCTTGGCCCAGCAAGCGCCGAGCCTTGAGGTTGGCGTAGGTCGTCATCCGAGTGGCCGCGTCGACATCATCACCCTTGAGCTGGCCGACCAAGGGGTTGAGGAAGACGCCGGTGTACTTGCCGGATCGGGTCAACTCCTGGGCACCGTGTACCAGGGCGTATTCGTGAGCGCGGTGCAGAGGGTTGCGGGTCTGGAAGGCCAGCGCCGCTTGGTAGTCGCGGTCGGCGATGATGGCGCGGGTGATCCGCGGCGTCGTGACGTAGTCGCCGAACTGCGGGTTGACGGGCTGAGGCAGGGTCTCGATCTCGCCGCCGACCAGCATGGTGCGCTCGTCATTCATGACGATGTGCCCACCGGGATGGTCGGTGCGATCGGTACCGTAGACCGACTTGATGTAGCGGGCCTTGTCCCAGGCGTAGACGCTGCCGACCCGCAGCACACCGACGACATCGCCCGCTTCGTTGACCAGGGCCGCGTGTTGGCCGGGCTTGATCAGGGCAGCCTCGGCGTCGGTGAGGGGCAGAGCCATGGGGATGGCCCAGGCATAGGGCGTGCCACCGCGCACGATGCTGTGCGTGTCCAGCACGTGGTTCCAGTCCTCTTCATCCATCGGCCCGTCGAGGGGCGAGAGGGTGCCATCGCTGTAGCGATAGACCGCCGAGAGGTCGGCGTCGCTCACCCGGATCTTCGGCATGTCCGCGGCCTCGGCGACCAGGGACTTGCGCTTGGACCAGGGGAGGACGCGGTCGACAAGCTGGTCGAGACCACCGTGTACGGGAACGAGAGACATCGGAACTCCAGGGTGGGAAGACGGGCCCGCCTGCCAGCGCAGCACCGCCAGGAAAGGGGGTCTCTATCGCCTGCTGCCGCCGCGCTGTCCACCCTGGTGTGGTGACCGGGCTGTGCCGATTGCGTGCAAGCATGCACCCCCCAGAAGCCCAGGAGTCCCGATGAGCACGCAACCCAGCTCCCCAAGACGCAGGCCCCTGGCCTGGTTGGTGCCCACGCTCGCCGCGGTCAGCCTGGCCTGCGGGGGCCTCTTCTCCAGCACCGACGACTTCAGCGCTGTGGTCGACGCGCCGGCCCTGGTCAGCAAGGGTCAGCCCTTCCAGGTCCAGGTGGTGATCCACAACGCTGCTGACCACCCGCAGGTCCTCGACTCCCTCGACATCGGCGATGACTGGCTGGCTGGCGTGACGGTGACCGGCACCACGCCGCCCTATTCCGACGCCAGCCATATCCCCTTGGACGGCTCCTGGAGCTACGGCTTCCAGGAAGGGATCCCCGCTGGCGGCAGCCTGACGGTGACCCTGAACGCGACCGGTGTACAGACCGGAAGTTTTCGG
>JAADHA010000415.1 GCA_013152105.1 Oligoflexia bacterium
CTCGACGATGGCTGCGGATGCCGCCCTGGAGGACGCTGAACAGATGGCGCGGGTCCGGGCGGCGGTGGACGCCCTGCCGGAGCGCCTGCGGTCGGTGGTGATGCTGTGTACCTTCTCCGAGCTGTCCTACGCCGAGGTGGCCCAGGTACTCGAGATCCCGGCCGGAACCGTGGCCTCGCGGAAGAACAAGGCGATGGCCGTGCTACGATCACAGTTGGAGGACGGGAATGGAGGATCGGGATGACTGACCTGGATCGTGTCTTCGAGAACCTGGAGCCGGCGCCCGGGGGCTGGATCCGCCTGCGCGCCCGCATCGGTGCGGCTCCGCCCCGCCGCTTCTCGCCGTGGGTGCTCGTACCTCTCGCGGCGGCGGCGGTCGCCTTGCTGGTCGCGCGGACTCCCTCTCCTCCCTTGGCCCCTCTCGGATCCGACAGCGCGGTGATGGCGCTGCTGGGCCAGGACTTGTCGGCTCCGGTGGTGTCGGCCGCGCCGGACCGGGTCGCGGTGCAGCGGGTGTCCGTGGATGACCAGGTGGTGTTCTTCCGGGTCGGAGCCCTTGCAGCGAATCCACCCGATCACCGCTCGTTCCTGCCCCTCCCGCGATAGTGGTTGGGGCGGAGACGACCATGTTCCAATTCATCCACTGCGCGGACATTCACCTCGACAGCCCCCTTCGCGGCCTGGCTCGTTATGACGGCGCGCCCCTGGACGCCTTGCGCGGCGCCAGCCGGCGGGCCCTGGAGAAGCTGGTCGAGTTGGCCATCGAACAAGATGTCGCCTTTGTGTTGGTCGCGGGCGACCTCTACGATGGGGACTGGAAGGACTACAACACCGGACTGTTCCTGGTGCGGCAGATGGCGCGCCTCAAGGCCGCGGGGATCCAGGTCTTCATGGTCACCGGCAATCACGACGCGGCCAGCCAGATCACCCGGCACCTGTCCCTGCCGGACAACGTCAAGGTGCTGTCCACTCGTCGGCCCGAGTCCGTCGATGTGGTCGAACTCGGTGTGGTCGTACACGGCCAAGGGTACGCGACCCAGGCGGTGAGCCAGGACCTCTCCCAGGGCTACCCCAAAGCGTCGCCCGGTCGCTTCAATATCGGCTTGTTGCACACCAGCTTGAACGGACGCCCCGGACATGCCAGCTACGCACCCTGTACAGTCGATGGCCTACGGACTCGGGGCTATGACTACTGGGCTTTGGGTCATGTGCACAGTCGTGAGATCGTCTGCCAAGACCCGTGGATCGTCTTTCCGGGCAACATCCAGGGCCGGCACGCTCGCGAGACCGGTTCAAAGGGCTGCACCCTGGTCACCGTGCAGGATGGCGCGGTCCAAGATGTCGAACATCGTGAACTGGACGTGGTGCGCTGGGTGTGCTGCCAGGTGCAGACCGAGGGGGCCGGCTCGCCGGACCAGGTCGTACAGCGGGTTCGCGATGCGCTGGCTGCCCAGGTGGATCAGGTTGAAGACCAGATCCTGGCCGTGCGGGTGATCCTCTGTGGGGCCACCGCTGCCCATGCGCAGCTCCGAGCCAGTCCAGACCAGTGGGCCAATGAAGTCCGGGCCTGTGCCCTCGACCTGAACGCGGACCGGTTCTGGATCGAGAAGGTCGTAGACCAGACCCGGGCACCGGCCCGCGCCCCGCTTGATCCCGACCAGGCCATCGGTGCGCTGCTGGCCGGGATCGACGCCGCGATCATGGACGACGCCCGTGTGCGGGAACTGTCCACCTTGTTTGATGATCTGCGCCGCAAGCTGCCGGTCGAACTGACATCCGGTGAGGATGGCCTGGACCTCCAACAGCCTGAAATCCTGCGCGAAGCCATGGCCGACGCCCGTGAGATCATCCTGGTGGGTCTGCTGGATGCCTCGGCGCAGTCTTCATCCAACACTTCATCCAACACGTCATCAAACACTGGTGGTGTCCTGTGAAGCTGCTCTCCCTCGACCTGCTGGCCTACGGGCCCTTCACCGAGCAGCACCTGGAATTCGATGGCTTTGGCACCGACTTTCACATCATCCTGGGAAACAACGAGGCGGGCAAGAGCTCTTCCCTGCGCGCCCTCTGCGCCTTGCTCTACGGCGTGCCCGAGCGCACAAAGGACGCCTTCCTGCACGCCAATACCAAGCTGCTGCTGGGCGGAAGGCTGCGCCACAGCGACGGTGAAGACCGGGCATTTCTGCGGCGTAAGGGTCGCAAGAACACCTTGATGGATCTCGACCGGCACCCGATCGCCGACACCTCTCTGGACCGCTTCCTGGTGGGCGTGGACCAGGATCGCTTCCAGTCCATGTTCGGCATCGACCACGACCGCCTGGCACAGGGCGCGGAAGAAATCCTGCGCGGTGGCGGCAATGTGGGACAGAGCCTGTTCGCAGCCAGCATTGGATCGACCAGGCTTCGCGAACTGTTGAAGGGACTCGACGACCAGACCGACAAGCTGTTCAGGCCGCGGGGCAGCACGCCCGCCGTCAACCAGACACTGGCCAGGTTCAAGGACGCCAAGCGCAGGGTGCGGGAACTGTCCAAGTCCAGCCGCGAGTGGGAAAAACAGTCCCAACACATCGAGAGTCTGAAGGCCGATTCGCGGGCCTTGGCCGACAAAAAGGCCACATTGGACACCCAGATCGCCCGCCTGCAACGCCTGAAGGCGGCGCTGCCGGTACTTGCGCGGCGAAGGGATCTGCTCAATGAGCTGGATGCCTTGGCCCAGGTCGTGTCGCTGCCCTTGGATGCCCCGGACCGCCGCCGCACGGCCGAGAACGCGCTGAGGGAAGCCCAGAGAACGTGCAAGCAGGCCGAACAAAAGCTGGTCGCGCTGAATGATCGTGCCGGCAGCATGGAGCTGCCACAGCCCTTGTTGGAGCAGAAGGCGGCCATCGACGCGATCTACAAGGAGCTGGGCCGCTACCGCAAGGCCACACAGGAGACCACCGAACACGAAGCCCGCAGCACCCAGCTCCGCGCGGACGCCCAGGACCTGCTCGACGCCCTGGGACGAGACACCCCCCTCGACGATGTCCACGAGCTGCGCCCACGGACGGACACCTTAGCTCGGGTGCATGATTTGGTCCGGCGCTTCGAAGCCCTGGACCAGGCCCCGGGCCGATGCGCCACAGACCTGAAGCGGGCCCAGGGGGCGCTCGAAGAGGCCCAGCGAGATCTCGCGGGCCTAGACCCCGCCCAGGACCCCGCGCCGCTTCGGGCCACGATCCACCGGGTCCGAAAGCGCGGGGACCTGGAGCAGGCCCACCGGGACGCGGAAGTGGCGCTGGAGACTGCTCGCTCAGAGGCGACGACCGCGTGCTCGGCGTTGCACGGGTGGCAGGGCACCCTGGATCAGGCCGAAGCCCTCGCGGTCCCTTCTCGCGACACCGTGGACCGCTTCGCCGAGGATTTCGCCGAACACCAGCGGGCCGCCAAGGCGCGACAGGATGCGCTCAGGACAGGTCAGGAACGGCTGGCCGACCAGGATGAGAAGCTGGGCGCGCTGCGCCTGTCCGGCGACGTCCCGACCGAGGCCGAGCTGGAGCGGGCGCGGACTCGACGCACCCAGGGCTGGCAGCAGGTCCGCAAAGCCTGGCAGCAGGGACAGGACCTGGGCATGGTGGTCCCGGACTTCGATGACGAGCACGACCTGCCCACGGCCTTTGAGGGCAGCGTGGCAGCGGCCGACGAGATCGGCGACCGCCTGCGCCGGGAAGCCGATCGGGTGGCTCGGTACGCGGAGCTCGAGGCATCCCGATCGCGCATCCTCGGCGATCTGGACACCTTGAAGACCCAGGGCGATGACGCGACCCAGGCGCAGGCATCATTGGCGAAGCAGTGGTCCAATCTGTGGGCCCCGCTGGGTGTCACCTGCCTGCCCCCTCGCGAGATGCGGCCCTGGCTGGACCGGCACGAGCACATCGTTGGCCTGGCCCAGGGCGTCCGGCGGGCACATCAGCAGGTGACGGTCCTGGCCACCGATATTCAGCGCGTGCGGGATGAGATCTCGGCGGCGCTGGCAGGATTGGGGCACCCTCCCCTCGACCCGAGCGAGACCCTTGACGCGGCCCTCGACCGCGCCCAGCGTCTACTCGACACCATCGTGGAGACTGCTCGGCGCCGGCAGGAGCTCGGACCGGCCATTCAGCAGCACCGCGATGCCCTCAAAGATGCGCAGCACGCGGCAGCACAGGCAGAGACCGCGCTGGCCGAGTGGCGAGACCAGTGGGCCAGCTCGATGGACGAGTTGGGTCTGCCCCCAACGGCGCTGCCGGCCGAGGCCACCGCAGTGCTGGGCAAGCTCAGCGAGCTGTTCGAGAAGCTCGACAAGGCGGATCGCGCGCGGACCAGCCTGAAGCGAGCACGAGCCGATGCCCGGACGTTTGAAGAACAAGTCCGCGCCGTGGTGGAGCTTGTCGCTCCCGACCTGGTGAACCAGCCGCCCAGCTACGCCGTCGAGACTCTGCACCAGCGCCTGGCCGCCGCCGAGAAGGACGCCACCACCCTCTCGGAGCTGGGACAGCAGATCGACGAGCTGAACGACCTCCTTCGGGACGCCAAGGCAAGTGAACTAGAGGCCAGCGCGGACCTCGCCCAACTTTGCCGCCAGGCAGGCTGCGACCGCGCGGACCAGCTCGAAGGAATCGAGCGCGACAGCCAGGCCAAGTGCGACAAGATCACCGCCCTGGCCGACCTGGACTTGAGCCTGAACGAGCACCGAGGTGGCGCCACCATCGACGAGTTGGAAGCGCAGGCCGCTGATATCGACGCCGACGCCTTGCCCGGACGCATCGAAGCGCTGCGCCTGGAGATCGAGCCGTGCGAAGCGCGACGCTCGGAGCTGGACCGCCAGATCGGGCAGGAACAGGCGGAGTTCAGCCGGATCGACGGCAGTGACGACGCTGCGGCCGAGGCCGGCCAAGTCCAGGGACTGCTGGCCCAGATGCGCACGGATGTCGACCGCTACGTGCGCCTGCGATTGGCCTCGGAGCTGCTGCGCCAGGAAATCGAGCGCTACCGCCAGGCCAACCAGGGCCCCCTGCTGAAGCGGGCGAGCCAGCTCTTTTCGGCCTTGACCCTGGGCTCATTCGTGGACCTGCGGGCCGACCTGGGCGACAAGGGCGAACCGGTCTGGATCGGGCAGCGCCCCTCGGGCGAGCTGCTGGGCGTGGCGGGCATGAGCGACGGCACCATCGACCAGCTCTATTTGTCCATTCGCCTGGCCACGCTGGAGCGCCACCTTGCCGCTCGTGAGCCGATCCCCTTTGTCGTGGACGACATCCTTATCCGCTTCGATGACCAGCGCTCATCCGCCGCCCTGGGCGTGCTGGCCGAGCTGTCCGAACACACGCAGGTGCTGTTTTTCACCCACCACGAACGGCTGGCGGAGCTGGCCCAGCAGCTTGGAGACGGGCGGGTCGCCGTTCACAAGCTGGGGGCCAGCGCCGATCCGGGCTGAGTCGCCCGGTGCGGGCCGGGATCAGTGCCCGCGACTGCCGCCCTTGCGCCCGGGCCGACTGCCCGCAGGCAGGGTGCGGGTCTTGCCCTTCGGGGTGGTGGTGGTGGTGGTGGTGGTGGTCGTGCGGGTCTTGGCCGGAGCTGGTGTCTTGGTGACGCCTGGCTCGATCCCGATGCTGGTGTCGTAGGACATCCAGGAGTGGGAGCTGACGCCGTTGGCATCGCCGGCCTGGTAGTTCGGCTGGCCAGCCAGGATCGTGGCCTTCACCAGACCGCCAGCGGTGGTGACGGCGCCACCGTGCACAGCCGCGGTGCAGATGCTGGAGTCGCGGGTGTAGGGCCCCGTGCCCCAGACCGAGCCCGTGAGGCAGTTGGCCGGGCACATCACGTAGAAGCTGTTGCCGACGGCGCCGGTGAGGCGCTTGCCGCTGTCAGAGCAGGTCGCGACGTAGGGCTGGCTGCTGGTTCCCGCGCCGTCCATCGGTGTCTCCACCGATGTCGTCGTGGAGGTCGTGGATGTCGTGGTTTCCGCATCGTCGCTGCCGCAGGCCAGGGCCAGGGCGAACATGGTGGTACCGGTGAGGGCGAGAAGGGGGAGGCGCAAGCGCATGGATTTCTCCGTTGGTGATTGCTGTGAGACGGGGCAGCGCCGGGGTGGGGCGGAGCACCAAGAGGGGAAGTCTGGCCCGGGCCCCCGCATGGAGCTCAGGTCGCGACGCATTCTGCACCTTGCGGCGCCTCGCGTCACGGGGGCGCAACCGGTCCAGAGTACCTTGTGCCAGACCGGTGCGAGTGATTGGCTGGTCCCGAGCGCGGTTTTATGGGGTTCCTCGGCTAGCTCCGCGCTGGCGTGCAGTCGATGAAAGGACCCGTTTGGGGAAAGGTGCATTCGGCCGAGGTGTCGCATAGGGCAGCACATGCGCTTCCGCACCACCTTCACCTCGCTGGTCCTCATGGTGGCCCTCATGCTGGCCGTCATGCTGGCCCTCGTCCTGAATCCGACCGGGGCGTTGGCCGCAGAGACCGCGAACCTCGACCGCCAACCGGCCCAGCCTCTGCCGACGATC
>JAADHA010000304.1 GCA_013152105.1 Oligoflexia bacterium
GGTTCCGTCTGGGTGACGGTGTCGGTCATCGGGCCAGGGCTGGCCTCGGCATCGACGAAGCCAGCGACCTCTAGGAAGGACCCGTCGTACCGGCCCCGGAGCTGCACGCCCTCCAGATTCACACGGGCACGGCCATCAGGATCCAGGGCGACCTGGGCCATCAATCGCTGACCGATGAGGTCCCGCGCCGTCGTGCCCTCACAGCGACCGCTCAGGGCCACGTCGATGACTTCGACCTGCCAGGAGCCGGTCCGCAGGTGGATCTCCCCGCCATGTCCCGGGGAGGGTGGCCTGACGACTGGCTCGCAGGCGGCGAGCAGGACGAGGGGCAGGGCGAGAAGAGCAGAAGTCAGGGAGCGCATCGGGGCCTCCGGTGAAGGTGTCCGGTGAAGGTGAATGCCCTCCTTCAAGCAACCCTCGTGCCAACATCAACGACACTGCTGGCATCGTTGTTATCGACCAAATTCGCGCTCCGCACCGGCCAGCGACCGGGCAGAGCCGGACATCCACGTCGCGGTCAGAGGCGCCCCTCCAGGACCCCGGCAAGGTCGTAGAAGTCCCGTGCATGCTCTTGCCTGATCGATCACTCGGCCGGCTGGACGTTCTGGCTCACCGCCTGGTCCAACTGTCGCACGAAGGCCGGCAAGGCGTCGTAGCTCCCGCTCTTTGTCTGGACGACGCGCTGTTGTCCATCCAGGTACACCACCCAGGTGATAGTGCCCGTGTCACCGCTGGGTCCGGCGGCCGGGGGGCTGCCCTGGTAGGTGAGGACGGACTCCCGAATGACCTGCTTGAGGCGCTCGACCCCCCGCGGTGTGATGTGGACGAATCGGCTCCAGGCCGGGTCGCCGCCACCGCCGCGCGGATCGCTGAGGATCAGGTACTGGGTTCCATCTGCGTAGGTGCGTGTCCCCTTGATGCGTCCATGGCCTTGGGTCTCGAACCGGTCGAGCAAGGGCTGCTGTGTCCGGTGTTCGTCCGCGAGTCCAGCCTGGATGGTCGTGATCATGGGCTTCTCTGGTGTAGTGGGCTGCGTGGGGTTCAGGCTGGCAGTAGCAGGCGGTGCAACGCCAGGGGCTGGTGTCGCCGTGTTGGCACAGGCGCCGACCAAGGCCGACAGGATCGCGACCCAGAAAGGGGCTGGCCTACTGCTTGACATGCCATGTCCTGGAACCGAGTTTCGACGCGGTGAGCTGGTTGAGGGCCCATGCAAAGGTGGCGTAGTGTTCCGGCCGGACCTGGTTTCCGACTGACGTGATGTTGTCGCTCTCTTCGACTTGCGAGCCGCCAGAGATACCGGCGGCCGTCACCGTTGGATCCTGCCATGTGTTATCGCCAGCGACGCGAGCGCCTTCGGTGTACTGGTCGGAGAGCCCGAAGACGTGCCCGAATTCGTGCGCCACAGTGTTCTGTTGCTCGCCAGTGCCGATGCGGATCTCCACGCGGCGCTCGTTGGCCTGGGCGGCCGTGTCCTGCCCCACGTCTGCGGAGCGCGCTTCGGTGTCGCCTCGGCTGTCTGTCGTGATCCGGGCCGCAGCGACTCCCGCGCCGGTGATGGCGGCCTGCACGGACGCCACCCGCTGATCGGCCAGTGTCTGGTTGTCCGCCGCGTTGCCGGCAGCAGAGGCGAAGCCCCTCAAGGTGATCGCGTTGTTGGCCGCGAGGGAGTCCCCGTTGTTGAACTGTACGATCCAGGTCTGGATGGACGAGATCTGTGCCCCCGTCAGGGCGCCCGCCCCGTTTGCGAACATCACCGACTTCTTGAGGAAGTTGTCCCCCCCGCGTTGAGTGGGGTCCGGTACCGAGTCCAAGTCGGTACTGGAGAGGGACATCTCGTTCTGAAGAGGGTTCTCGTCGGTCGCGTTGCCGGTTGCACCCGGTGCGTTCGAGCCGAGATTCGTGCCAGCGTTCGCCCGGATTCCGGCGATTCCGGCCTGCATGGGGGCCTGGTGCGCCGCGCTCAGGACCCCGTTGATTGCGGTCTTTTCGGTGTCGGAGGGTTCCTTGTAGATGGAGACCTGGAGGTTCTCGCCGGCCGCCGCCGTGCCTTCATCCCCTACCGACAGGCTGAAGAGCGGTTCCGCTCGGACATCGGACCATTCCGGGTCGTCGACCTCGAAGTGCAGTCCTGCGCCCTGCCAGATGCCGGCGGTCTCGGTCAGGCGCGTGTTGAACAAGGCCAGCTTTTCTGTTTTGGCCTGGTCGGTCCACTGGAAGTAGGGCAGGACCTGTGCCGCCGTGGCCGCGGGGAGCGAGTTGAGGAAGGTGACGAGCGAGTTCAGGTCTGAGTGTGCGGTCGTAAAGCTGGGATGGGAACCGGTAACGGCGTCCTTGAATTGCACCTTTCCGGTCACGCGGACCAACAACGTGTCGGCCAGGGGGATGTAGGTGGCTTCGAACCCACCGATTCCGGTTCCAGAGCCCTTGGTGACGGCGTGAGCGAGGTTCTGCGGGCCGTATGCCCCCGCAGCGAGGAAGGTGGCCTTTTCTCTTTGCGCGAGCTGGTTCGCCCGGTCCAACTCGGACCCGCTCAGGTCACCGTCCAGGGCAGCGTCGAGGTCTTCGCCATACTTCGCGAGGTACACGGCCTTGAGTCGAATCATCTTGCGTGCATCACCGCCGAGCTCTCCCAAGGCGGCATAGATCGCGTCCTCGTCGGTACCGAGCCCATCCACAGCGGTGTAGATGCGCGCCGCGATCGCGTCGTAGTCCGGTTCTGGTGCCGCAGCCGCCGGGCTGCCCGCCGCGCCTGTGCCGCCAGCGCCTGCCGCCGCTGAAGTCGAGAGTCCAAGGGCAGATGCTCGTGCCTGGTTGCCTGACCCACTGGTCCCGGTCTGAGCCTGTCCCGGGTCCGAAAGAGGGGCCTGCTGCGGCACCGTGGGGGTCATCTGGGACTGAGCCGGCATGGGAACCTCGGTCTGTCGGTGGACGATCTCGATGGATCATAGCACCCGGAATAGACCCGGAATAGACCCGGAACCAGACCGGCCGGCGCATACGCGAGCGAGCCGCCAACCATGCCATTGCACTCCCTGGGCGAGCGCCGCCCTCCGTGTGGATTAGGGGGCGCCGTGGAGGATCGATGTCCGCTGTTCTCACCCGCCGTTCCCTGTTGACGCGAAGCCTGGCGCTGGTCTCGGTGCTGGTCGGGACCGTAGCGCTGACCCCAGCCTGTGCCGGTGCGCATCGCTACGACATCGTGACCTTGTCCGGTCCGCCGCGGGGTGAGCCGGCCTCGCTGGCGGTCGCGCCCGCGGTGCTGCTGGACGCAGGGCAGATCGATCTTGCGCCAGACGGTGCCGTCTACCGCTCCCGCCCCTTTACGCCAGAACAAGAGCATGGCCCGCCCCTGCCGCCTCCCACGCCGCAACAAAAGGCACTGCTCAACGTGTTCTATGCCAACCTCTTTGTGGGGAAGATCTGGCACGGCGGGGGCTATGAGCTGCTGCCAGAGGTCGGCAACCAGGTGCGCTCGCTGGGCATCAGCCTCTCCCTCCAGCGGCCCTATGCCGAGCAGGCCCAACAGTGGACCGACGACACCATCGCTGCGGTCCTGACAGAGCGCGGCGCGTCCTGGACTCCGGTGGGGTCCTCGATCGAGGCGGCGCTCGCACCACCCCGTCGGACCAGCGTCCGAGGCACCCAGGCCCTGGATGGAGAGGACAACCAGAACCTGCCCAACTTCACGCTGATTCCCACCGCCCTGGACCCGGCGGCCCTGCCGAAGGGCATCACCGCCGACCAGATCCTGGTCCCGATCATCGTCCACTACTTCGCTCACAATGGCGGTTGGTTCCTGGGCCAGGCCGACGGTTGCCCGGCGGGGGCCCGCTTCCGCATCTTGTGGGTGCTCTACGATGTAGCTTCTGGTCGGGTCGTGACCTGGGGCGATATCTCCACCCGCTACGTCGAGCCCTACTTCTACACGCCCAATGATGTGCAGCTTCAGGACTACCTGATCCAGGCCGAAACCCGCATGCGCTCGGCGCTCTCAAAGTCGCTGCTGCGCTGAATCTCTGCCGTCCCTCATCTCAAATGCTGCCTGAGACGCAAGTCGGCCACCAACCGTGATGGTGCACAGTTGGTGGCCGACTGAATTCAGCGCGAACCGTACTCAGCCCTGCTGCGGGTTCGGGCGCTCGTCGATCTTCACGCCGCGGGCGTGAACGGTGGCGCAGCGCGAGCCGAAGACGGGCCAGCCAAAGGGGGCGAAGCCAGTGGTCTTGGACTCGGCGCGTACGTCCAACACGTGGGTGGCATCAGGAATCTTGTCGAGGGCGTGATAGAGAGCGCGCTTCTCTTCGGGGCCGGGGCCGACGATGGGCAGGGCCGACAGGCTGAAGCCGCCGGTGGGCGCCGACAAGGTCGCGGACTGGTTGGCGAACAGGTGGCCCCAGTCGATGAAGATGTAGGTGCCGCAGGCTTCTTCGGTCGTCTGGCCCATGACGGTGAAGCCGGCGTCGGCGAAGGGGATGGCGGCCTGGGGGGCGTGGGCACCCTTCAGGGAGCACCCGGTGAGGGCTGTGAGAGCAGCGGCTGCGATGAGGATCTTTCGCATGGTTCCTTCCGTGTGATTCAGCGGGACGGTGCAGAGGAGAGGGCCCGAAGTGGCACTCGCTCCTGCCGCGGAGGAGCGGCGGCTGCACCCTATCACCTGGGCGTCAATGTGTCGCACAGTCGAGGAGGGACGCCCAGGGCCACGGACAAAGTCCGCCAGGTGAACGCGAGGGACCGCGCCTTTTCGACCGGCTTGTGCCCGCTTTCCACACCCCAGCCTGGCCTAGCGCACCCCATCCGGCGTCGTCCGACGCACGGGTGCCTGGCTGGTCCGCACATAGTGGGCCCGCTGGCCGTCGCCGTCGAGATCGGTCTCGGCGTGTACGGTGTAGCTGGTGCCGTCGTCGCCGATCTCGACCCAATAGACCGCGGCCGTTGTGCTGGGATCTGGCGTCCAGCCCAGGCTGGCCCAGTCACCCGCCATCTGCCACGCAACGGCCTCGGGGTCCGCTTCTTGTGCCGATCGAGGTGCCGCCGGCAAGGCCAGGTAGCTTCCGTGGGCCGAGAGTTGGACCTCTTGAGCCCGGGCGATGCCCTCCATTGTCCGCTCCACGTCGCCCGAAGCGGTGTCTGTTTCACCGCTTGAAGTCCGTGCCTTGCCGGCACGACTGGCGATGCCGTCCAGGATCCGGGCCGCCATCTGGCCGATCAGGTCCGGGTCCGCGTCGGTCTTCACCTTCAGGCCAAGGTCGACGATGTCCTGGTCCGCGCGCATGCCCATGCGTACCGAGACACTGACGGGACCAACCGTGCGGCCTCCGCCAGCCGTCCACACCGCAATCGGCCACTGCATGGCCCAGGCGGCATCTTGGGCCGTGACCCAGGGCTGGCCCTGGCCCTCGACCGCCTGAAGCACACGAGCGGCCGACGATCCGACCGCGATTCGCCCGTCGCGCACCTCGACCCGCAGAGGGGTGGGCTTCACGTCAATCACCAGGCCCTGGTCGTCTTGAGAGAGCACAGTCAGATCGGTCTTGGCCGCCAAGCGGACCAGGCGCCGCAGCACCTTTTTCTGCGCCGTGGGACCGCGCTGCCCGTCCAGGGGCAGCAGGGCCACCAAGTCCAGATCGCGCGGTTTACCAAAGGCCGCGATGGTCGCGCCCGGTCCGATGTTCAGCCAGCGCTGGGCTCTTCGCGACTGGCCGGTAGACAAGTGCATGGCCTTGGCGAGGACATCGTCGCCCAGCAGATCGCCCACGCCCATGCCCAGGCTGAGCACGAGCGCTGGCGCGTCGACCGAGGACCCCGACACCGGAGCCGCGTGGGCCGTGGAGAACACGGAGGGCAAGGAACCGCCCGGCCGCACCCGGATGTGCGCGAGGCCGCCATGGCCGAAGGGCACGAAGGCGGCCACGGCGAGGCCATCTTCCCGCTTGATCTTGACCGTCCGGGGGATGGCCTTGGCGGGCATGGCGGCCCAGATCGCACAGCCGGCCTGGGCGGGGAGGCCGGCCACCAGGGGCGGGTCGAGGGCCGGGATCCCGGCGGCACCCGGCGGGGGCAGCCCGTTGAAGGAGAGGTCCAGCCGACCGTCGTGCAAGCTGACCCGCATATCGGGGCCGTCTTCCGAGGGCAGCAGCCAGCGGCCGGGGGCGTCCAAGCGATTGGGCTTCTTGCCGGACATCCGCGCCAGCACAGCCTGTGCCGCGTCGGCATCGCCGGCGAAGGGCAGCCCCACGATCCCAACCGGGTCCTGGGGGATCTGCCACAACAGCAGCGAGATCGCCCCGGCGGGATCGAAGCCCATCTCCGCCAATCCACCCGGCCGGACCAGATCGTCGATGAAACCACGCTCGGTCTCATCCATGGCCCCCTGCGTGACGACATCGACCAAGCGGCCGAGCCCCGCCAGGGCAGCGCTGGCCGGCGCGCAGGCCGCGGCCAGAACGGGGGTGTCGGGCGCCGAGGCCAGCACGGCATTCAAGGCGGCCGATGC
>JAADHA010000618.1 GCA_013152105.1 Oligoflexia bacterium
GCCGTTTCCAAAGAGGAATCCATAGCGGTCCACACCCAGGCCGTCGCGGATCCGCATCAGGTGGCGGGTCGTGGTGGGTTGGGCTTGGCCCTGGGCGTGGCGATGTAGCAGCCGGCGCAGGATGGCGGGTGGCTTGCCGCTCAGGCCGATGCCATGGGCGATGGTGTTCATCGTGCCGCCGCGCAGCAGGGCGATGGCCGGCAGCGGGGTCTCGCCCCAGGTCCGAGCCAAGGCGGACAGGGTGTGGGCCAGGGTGCCGTCCCCGCCGTTGATGCAGACCAGGTCGACGGGGCGGCCCGCATCGAGGCCAGCGTAGAGGTCGGCGGCCAGCTTGTCGTAGGCGTCCAGGTTGGTCGGTTCCTCGAAGCGGTGGGGCGCGTCGATCTGCTGGCGGAGCGACGCGACCAGGCGGGGCCAGCGTCGGTTGCGACCGCTCAGTGGATTGTTGACGACGACGATCATCGGATCACCAAGGCGTCTGGAGTGCACACACAGCCCTACTCAAGTCGACGTGCTGTCGGGCCCGCCCAGCATCATGCGCACCCGTGCCGCCAACTCGGCCGGGCTGAACGGCTTCTGGATGATCTCGACCCCGGCCTGCAAGAGCCCGTGTCGGACCACGGCTTCGTTGGTGTAGCCGGTCATGTATAGGACCTTCATGCCGGGACGGCGGGGCTGCATCTGCAAGGCCAGCAGGCTGCCGCTCATACGGGGCATCACCAGGTCGGTCAGCAGCAGGTGGATCGTGCCCTTGTAGTTCTCGGACTGCTGGAGAGCTTCGGCCCCATCGGCCGCCTCGACCACGGTGTAGCCCAGCGTGGTGAGGGTGCGGACAGTGAGGAGCCGCACCGCGCGCTCGTCCTCGGCCACCAGCACCGTCTCGGTCCCCGCCAGATCCTTGGGGATGGCTCGAACGGCCCGCGTGAAGGACGCCTGGGTGGCGCGAGGCAGGTAGACCCGGAAGGCCGAGCCCATGCCGACCTCGCTGTAGGCCCAGATGAAGCCGTTGGCCTGCTTCACGATGCCGTAGGTGGTGGAGAGGCCCAGGCCCGTGCCTGCCTTGCCCTTGGTCGAGAAGAAGGGCTCGAAGATCCGTTCGCGGGTCGGGCGGTCCATGCCGCAGCCCGTGTCCGAGATGGCGAGCAGCACGTAGTCTCCGGCTGGGATCATCGCGTCGTGGCTGCAGCCTGCGTGTTTGTCGAGGGTCACATTGCTGGCCTCGATGGTCAGTTGGCCCCCCTTCGGCATGGCATCGCGCGAGTTCAGCACCAGGTTCATGATGACCTGTTCGATCGCGCCCTGGTCGACGAAGATCGACCAGAGATCCGGCTGGACGATCGTCGTGCGGTCGATGTCCTCGCCGATGAGACGACCCAGCATCTTGTCCAGCCCGTCGAGGGTGGTCGAGAGCCGCAGGACTTGGGGGTCGATGGTCTGCTGTCGGGAGAATGCGAGGAGCTGGCGGGTCAGCGCGGCCCCGCGTTCGGCGGCCTGGCTCACCTCTTCGAGGTCCTCGCAGACTGGATCGTCGGCTCGCAGTGTCTCGCGGACAAAGCCGGTGAATGCCTGGATCACGGTGAGCAGGTTGTTGAAGTCGTGGGCGACTCCTCCGGCCAGGCGGCCGACGGTGTCCATTCGCTGCGCCCCCGCGAGCTGTCGTTGCAGGTTCTTCAGCTCGGAGATGTCCTGGATGGTGCCAATCAGCTCGATGAGGTCGGTGCCTGGTTGTCGAATCGCCCGGCCGCGATCCAGGAGCCACCGGTATGTCTCGTCGGCGTGTTTCCACCGATACTCGCAGGTGTAGGTGTCGTGCCGTGCGAGCTGCTGTTCCAGGCCGCTGCCCAGTACGTCGATGTCATGGGGATGGACCCGCGACGTCCAGAAGCCAGCGTCATCGATGAAGGCATCTGGGCCGAAGCCCGTGATGGGCAATACGTTGTCGGAGATCCATGTCGTGGAGCGCTCGCCGTCGGTCCGACGCGTATACAGGGCGACCGAGGCCATCTCCAGCAGGGCGGTCTGGCGTTCGGCCGTAGTCTGGAGGGTCTGACGGGTGCGCTCGACTTCAGTGAGGTCGGAGACGGCTGCCACCCACAGATGGTCTTTCTTCCGAACAAGGGAGCGGCACTGGAGCTTGGCGGGGAAGATGGTGCCGTCCTGCTTCACGCACAGGGCGCGGCTGGGCGGTTGATGCTTGTGGTGGTTGGGGGTCCGAACGAGGTGTCGGTGGCTGGGCGCCAGCAGGTCTGCCAGGCGCAAGCCGATGACGCCGCGCTCGGGGTAGCCGAAGATGGCGGCGAATTGGGGGTTCGCGTCCACGATTGCACCAGCGTCGATAAAGGCGATGCCCTCGATTGTCGCGCTGGCCAGGTCTCGGAAGCGCTTCTCGCTGGTTCGCAGCGCCGCCCTGCCTTCGACTTGGGTGGTGAGGTCCTCCACTATGGCCAGGGTGCAGGCTTGGCCGGCGTAGGCCACCGGTCGCACAGACATGCGGGCGGGGTAGCTACCGCCGCCCTTCTTCTTGAAGCGGACCTTTCGTTTCTCGATGATGCCTTGTTCTGCCAGCAGTGAATGAAGCCGCTCTCGGTCCAGGGGGTCGGCGTAGAGGTCCTGCACGCGCCTTGGTCGCGCGAAGTCCTGTTCCGAGTATCCTCCGGGTGCCAGAAGCGCGTCGTTCAACCAGCGGATCACGCCAGTACTGTCCGCCAGCCCCACCCCCACCGGGAGCGTCTCCAGGAGAAGGCGCAGCAGGCGCAGCAGGTCTGCCTGGTCGGGCTGGCTGCCCTGGTCGCGGAAGGCATCGACTTCGCGTCGCAAGGCCGGTACCAGGCGTGCCAGCTTGGACTTGAGCACGAAGTCCTTGGCGCCAGCTAGCATATCGTCAGCGGTCGCTTGCTCGCCAATCGGTCCGGAGACGACGATGAGGGGCGTGGGAATCCCGAGTTCGCTCAGCACCTCGAGCGCGCGGACCGCGCTGAAACCCGCCAACTCGTGGGTCGAGAGGAGAATGTCCCAGGTCTGGGCTGCGAGCTGCTGGCGCAAGGCCGCTTCGGTCCTGACCCGCTCTGAAGTGAAGCAGAGGCCCCGGCGGTCCAGCTCGGCGACGACCCTGGCCGCGTCCTCGGGGTCGTCTTCGAGCAGCAGGACCCAGAGCCGACGAGGTGGTGCTGGATTGGATGCGGGGTCCGACAACTCCGCCTCCTTGGGCCGGCTGTGTGTGGGAAGCTCCTCTGGATGGTAATGCAAGCGGGCCGGATGACCGAAGTCATGGTCCGTCAAGCCTGGCAGCCAGTCGGCGACCTGATGCGCGTCTGTGGGGGCGACAACCGAGAACTGGCCGACGGGTCTACGCGGTCCGAGGACTTCCCTGACGGGCCTGGACTGGTGGCGCGGACAGTTTTTGTCCGACATTTGGGTTGCGCGGGGCGGGTCATCCGCTACAGCGGGTGGCATGACGGTCTCCGCTCCCAGTCTGCAAAAACTCCTGAAAAGTCGGTTTGGTTTTCCCGCCTTTCGTGATGGGCAACAGGCCGTCGTCGAACACGTGGCCGCCGGCCAGGACGCCATGGTGGTGATGCCCACCGGTGCGGGAAAGTCGCTGTGCTACCAGCTCCCAGCCCTGGCCCGCGGCGGCACCACCATCGTCGTGTCTCCCTTGCTCGCCCTGATGAAAGACCAGGTGGACAGCCTGGTGGCCAAGGGCGTCAAGGCCACCTTCATCAACAGCTCGATCACTCCGGGCCAGCGCCGCGAACGGGTCGCCGGCATGCAGCGGGGTGACTTCGAACTGGTCTACGTCGCGCCTGAACGCTTCTCCTCGCGTTTCATCTCCGACCTGAAGCACACCGATCTGCGCCTGCTGGCCATCGACGAAGCGCACTGCGTGTCCCAGTGGGGGCACGACTTCCGTCCCGACTATCTGCGCCTGGGGGCCGTGCGGCGCGACCTGGGCAACCCGCCGACGGTGGCCCTGACGGCCACGGCGACACCCCAGGTCCAACAGGACATCCTGCACGTCCTGGGTATGGACCAGGCGCGGCGATTCATTCGTGGTTTCGACCGCCCAAACCTGGATCTTCAGGTGGTTGACTGTGGGCGTGACGCCGACAAGCTGAACCAGCTTCCCGGTTTGCTGGCCCACACCCCGGCCCTGGTCTACTGCGCGACCCGCAAGCACGTGGAACGCGTGACGATGGCCCTGATCGGGGCTGGCATGCAGGCCGCGATGTACCACGCGGGCCTGGACCACCAAGAACGGGAGCGCGTCCAGGACGACTTCATGGCGGGAAGGACCCCCATCGTCGTGGCAACCAATGCCTTTGGCATGGGCGTGGACAAGGAAGACGTCCGCACCATCGTCCACTACGACATCCCCGGCACGGTCGAAGCCTACTACCAGGAGATCGGCCGCGCGGGTCGGGACGGCAAGCCCTCTCAGGTCGTGCTCCTCTTCCATGAAAGCGACCGTCGTTTGCAGGAATTCTTCATTCGGACCAGCCACCCGCCGGCTGCCTGGGTCCACGCGATCTTCGACCGTATCGTGGCCGAACGCACCAACCCCGCCTGGCTCAGCCTGGACCAGCTCGCCGACGCGCTGCCCGAAGACGGCAACGCGCGCACCGCGGCAAGCTGTCTCTACCTGCTCCAGCGCGAAGGCTGGATCCGGCGCATCGCCCCTCGAGAACGGGCGGGTCATGTGACGCTGCGTACGGACGCACCGGCCAGGGCACCCGGCGGTATCCGCAGCCAGGTTCTGGACCTGTTGCGGGCCGAGCTCGCCGACGATCCCGAATCGCCGGCCGCCGTTCACGCCGACATTGTGGCATCCCAGCTCGGTCTGGACCGGGACCAGGTCACCGCGGCCATCCGCGGCCTGGAAGAACGGGGCTACCTGGCCTGGCGGGCGCCTGATCGGGCGGGTGGCATGGAATTGCTGCGCCCCGACCAGACCCTGGACATCGACGAAGACGCCATGCACCGGCGTCGTCGGGTGGAATTCGACAAGCTCGAATCGATGCTGGGCTATGCCCGCGCGGGCTGCCGGCGGCGCTACCTGATCCAGCACTTTGGCGAGACGCCGCCTTGGCCTCGCTGCGGTCACTGCGATGGCTGTCGCAAGGGCCTTCCACTTCTCGCGGAAGCACAGACCCTGACCAGTGACCAGGAACTGGTGGCGCGCAAGGCGCTCGCCTGCGTGGCCCGAATGGGCCGACCCTTCAGCGCCAGCATGATCGCCAAAGTCCTGACCGGCGCCCAGGACAAGGCGGTTCGGGCCTTTCGGTTCGACAAGCTCTCCACCTTCGGGATCCTGCGGGGCTGGACCAGCCGCGCCACAGTGGACCTGTTGGACGCGCTGACCCGGGCCGGTGCCCTGGACCCGGTCTACGTGACGCGAGATATCGGCGGCTACAAGCGCGCCTTTACGGAACTGCGCCTGACCCAGGTTGGGGTCGACGTGATGGCGCAGCGGGCCGAAGACTTCGCCATTGTCTTTCCGGTCAGCACCCGGGCCGCGCGACCTTCGCGTTCGCGCAAGCGGGCGGCGGCACCAACAGTGGTCGGACCGATCAACCCTGACCTGCTGGGCATGCTCAAAGAAGTGCGGACCCGCCTGGCCCGGGACCACGACGTACCGGCCTATGTCGTCGCGCCCAATCGCACGCTGGAACAGATCGCGGCGGACCGCCCGACCACCCGCCAAGCCATGTTGGCGGTTCACGGGATGGGCAAGGAACGCTACCGGCGCTATGGCGAAGCGCTGCTCGACATCGTGCGTGGCTACACCGGCTGCTAGGCTGTCTGGGGGGCGGTTGTTTTGAGGGGAGGGCGAAGACCTCGTGCGCGCGATGTCCGCACTCGCACGATCTGATGTCGGTCGTTCAAGGTCCAGCTTCGCGGGGACATCGTGTGGGTCCAGGCTGACGCGCCGGGGCGAAGCTCGGGCGTACGTCCCAGCGAGTCTCAAGCGAAGTAGCACAGGCGCATCACCGGGTACTCGCTGTGGTCGATGTGGTCCGCGGTCTGTTGGGCCAGCAGCGCGTCGAGCTGGGCGTCGAGGGTCTGTATATCCACGGCGGAGACCACGTCATCACCGATGGCGGTGGTGCCGTGTGGGTCGCGTCGAAGGAAGGTGAAGCCGACCTCGCCCTGCTCTCCAAACAGGCGCAGCACGCGGTCGAAGCCATGGGCGGTCAGGCTCGGTGGGACCGGGGGGCTTGGGGGCAGCGCGATGGCGGCCGCGGCGACGTTTTCGGGGCGAGGCGGTGGACGAGGTGTAGTCTACTACTCTGTTGAAACAACTGGATATCGTGGGTCTTCACAGAAAGATGTGTGCCCGATCGGCTTGGTGTCAGCGCGTCAGGGCCTCGCGCAGGGCGGCGGTGGGGTCGATCGGCAGCGGCCTCGCCCCGCGCTCGGCCAGGCGGTGGCCCAGG
>JAADHA010000037.1:0-980 GCA_013152105.1 Oligoflexia bacterium
CAGCGGCGGCAGCGGCGGCGGCGGCGGCGGCGGTCGCTGGTAGTTCACCACAGATCGGGCATCAAGCCAGATCGTTTCAACCCCGGCCTGCTTCGGCAGCGCCGGGGTTGCTGTTTTCTGGGGGTTCAGGTCCCCGTTTCAGGGCTTCCCCGACGACTCCTGGTCACAACTCCAGACACTCAAGCAGTCCGCATAGATGGTGTCATCCTCGTCGTAGAAGGCGGCACACTGCGCCGTGTTGATGGACTTCAGGCAGGCCTTGGCCGCGTCTTCGTCAAAGGAACAGTCGGCGTAGTAGTCCACGTAGTCCTGGAAGCCGGCCGTGAGCTCGTCCACACAGTCGCTCTGGTTGGTCCACTGGCTCTCGAAGAAGCCCTTGAAGCAGTCCTTGTTGACCTTGCAGCTCAGCTCTGCGTACTGGCCGTAGAAGCTGTCCCGGTCGACCGAGCCGAAACCAGCGCAGCTCGGCAAGAGCGCCGCTGCGCTTCCAAGGGACAGCAGCACAGCGCCGACGATGATGGAACGATGGCGCATTGTGCACTCCGAGGTGTGTGGTTCCGCAGCTCAGGGCGTGTCCAGGATGAGCGTAACCGGGCCATCGTTGACCAGGCTCACGTCCATGTGGGCACCGAAGACCCCCCGCTCGACAGGGCTCAGCCCTTGCGCTGCCACCGCATCGCAGAAGGACCGGTAGAGCGGCTCGGCGATCTGCGGTGACGCAGCGGCGATGAAGCTGGGTCGACGGCCTCGACGACAGTCCCCGAAGAGGGTGAACTGGCTGACCACCAGCATCCCACCGCCAGTGTCCAGCACTGAGCGGTTCATGCGCCCCTCCAGATCTGGGAAGATCCGAAGTCCGCACAGCTTGCGGGCCAGCCAAGCGACCTGGGTCGGGCCATCCGTGGGCGCGACACCGAGCAGGACCAACAGCCCCGGCCCGATCTGACCGGTCACCCTGCCCTCTACCGTGACCGCGGCCT
>JAADHA010000037.1:995-7423 GCA_013152105.1 Oligoflexia bacterium
CTCATATTGCGCTCACAGCCACTTTCCGGCGACACCCACCGCCGCCCAGACAAGGGTCAGCGACGAGGCCACGGCCAGCACCACCGTCACAATCGGCGAGCCCTCGCGCCCAGGTACTACGCGGTTGCCGAGCACCAAGGCCATCAACACCCCCGCAATCAGACCGCCCACGTGGGCCAGGTTGTCGATGAAGGGCACGACCAGGCCGATGAACAGGTTCAAGACCACCCATGGCGCCAGCGAACGACGCAGCCAGCGGCTGATCTCTGGAGGCAATTCGGCGCGATGGCGCCAGCCGAAGACGATGGGCGCCCCCAGCAAGCCGAAGATCGCCCCGCTGGCCCCGATGCTGAGTTGGTGGCCGCCGGCGTAGGACAAGGCCGAGCCCGCGATCCCCGAGATCAAGAAGAGGGCGATGAAGCGCGTTCGTCCGTAGAGGGCTTCACACAGGCGGCCCAGGCCGACCAGGGCGAGGCCGTTCATGAAGAGGTGCAGGCCGCTGCCGTGCAGGAAGATGCAGCTCACCAGGCGCCAGGTCTCGCCGCGGGCGATTGCTCGGCCATACTGAGCGCCCGCCCGGATCAACAGGGGGTCGGAACGGGAGCCGATGATGGCGCTGACCAGGTCGGCACGACCGTTGTGGTAGATGCGCAGGGCCAGCGCCAGGTGAATCAACACCAACAGGGCCAGCAGTGCCCAGGTGGCCCAGGGCCGATGCAAGCCCGCCCACAGACGACGATGGCTGACCGCTTGGACCAGGCGGCGCCGATGCGCCTGTCGCGGTGAGAGGCCCGGCGGGAGGTCCGGCGGGAGTTCGTCCGCGACCCTCGAGTCGGCGCCAGTGTTCACTTGATCCGCCAGGCCGTGGCTTCTTCGAGAGGTCCTGGCGACCACCAGACCGGCAAGACCCCCAGCGTGTCGCCATACAGGCCAACCCGGCAGGCCACACACATCACCCGCAGATTGCCGTGACCATAGGCGTAGTCCGCGACGTGTTCCTTGATCTCGGGCAAGGGACCCGGCGACGCGTTGGCGGGCGCGACCACCAGGATGCCGCTGGCTTCATGCGGCTGGAGGACAGTCCAGCCCTCGGCGCTCATGCGATAGCGAAAGGACCACTCGCCGGTGAACACACCCGGAGACTGCCAGGTCTTGGCGATCTGCCCGGCGAGATCGGACGAGGCTTGGAAGTAGCGGTGTTCCGCGACGGTGAGCGCGACTGCACAACAGGTAGAGATGACAACCCCAACCGCGAGGACGCGACGAGCATCCTGGCGGGCGTCGATGGATCGGGCCAGCAGCAGCGCCATCGGCACCACCGCCGGCAGCAGATAACGCGGGGCCGCGAAGTTGTGGACCAACAGCACCCCGGCGATCCAGGTTCCCGCCCACAGCGCCAGCAGCATGCCGTCGCAGGGCTTCCCCGGACCACGAGCCGCGCTGGGTGATCGCGTCACCATCACCGAAGCAACCAGCAAGGCCGCACCCAGGGTCGCGAAGGGCAGGACGCGAAGGGCGGTGCCCAGATCCAGGCTTGCGGGAACCCAAGCCAAGGCGATGACGGCCACACCGATCAACAGCCCCACCCAGATCGAGCGTCGGAGTCCACGCACCAGGAGGACGACCGGGGTCAGGCCCAGAGAGAGTCGGGTCAGGACACCCAGCAGCCGCACTCGGATGTCGCCCCGGGAGATCTCGCCCGCCCGCGAGATCACTTCAAACGGGTGGAAGCGGCCATAGATTGCGTACAGCCAGCCTTCACCCAGACACAGCGGCAGCAGTGCCGCCAGCCAGAAGGCGCCAGAGTGGCGCAGCAGGCGGCGCCAGCTCCCCAGGGACAGGCGCCCGTGGACCAACAACACAGGCACCAGCAGGGCCGCCGGGTACTTCGTCCAGATCGCCCCCGCCAGACCCAAGCCACCCAGCACACCGGCCAGACGATGGCCGTCCAGACCCGCGCGCCACCCGGCAACACCCGCCGTACACAGCGCCGCCAGCGCCAGGTCCGGCATCAGGCCACGCTGAAGGCTCAACACCGTGATCGGCGCCGTGAGCGCCAGGAGCACCGCCAGCTTGGGGTGGCGCGTGACCTGCGCCGCCAGCGCGCCCACCGCCCAGCCGTAGAGCACGGCCCAGGGCACGCCCGCCAGGATCTTGAGCGCCCGAATGCCCATCTCTTCGGGCACCAGGCGCCGCGCGGCCCACACCCACAGCAGGTGCAGAGGCGGATGAGCATAGACGTAGGCGTCTGGCTCGTGAGCGATTCCCCAGGGTTGCCAGGAGCGCCACCAGTCGTAGGGGCGGCTGGGGACCATCTGCGAGGCGATGTCGAGGTAGCTCTCTTCGTCGAGCACAGGGACCGCGCTGGCCAGCAGCACCGCGCCCAGCGACAAGATCACAGCCAGGGCGATGGCCTCTGTCCTGCGTCGACGCTCGCCAGGATCCACAGCGTGCTCCGGTGTCTACACAGCGACTGCGAACTCGCGCAGCACCTGGTTCAGGGTGGTCTTGCGGTCCGTACTGGCGCGTCTCTGCCCGATGATCAGCGCGCAGGGCACACCGTATTCGCCGGCGGCGAAGCGCTTGGTGCGCACACCCGGGATCACCACCGAGCGCGGTGGAACCGCCATCTTGTGGATCACCTCGACCGGCCCGGTGACGTCGATGATCGGCGTCGAAGAGGTCAAGACCACGTTGGCCCCCAGGACCGCCTGGGCCCCGATCCGCACGCCCTCGACCACGATGCTGCGACTACCCAGAAAGGCGCCATCTTCCACGATGACCGGGGTCGTGCCCG
This sequence comes from Oligoflexia bacterium, assembly GCA_013152105.1. GTDB lineage: Bacteria > Myxococcota_A > UBA796 > UBA796 > UBA2385 > UBA2385. Next base: position 3,793 of record JAADHA010000037.1, read on the forward strand.
GTGGCTCGAGCATCCCCCCGATGCCGACCCCGCCCGAGAGGTGGACATTGCGACCGATCTGCGCACAGGAGCCGACCGTCGCCCAGGTGTCGACCATGGTCCCGCTGCCGATATAGGCACCGATGTTGACGTAGCCCGGCATGATGACGCAGCCCGGTTCCACGTGGGCGCCGTAGCGAATATGACCCGGTGGCACCAGGCGAACCCCCTGGGCCGCCAGGTCCCGCTTGAGCGGGATCTTGTCGTGAAACTGGTAGGGACCGACATCGTGAACCTGCATCTTGGCCAGGCGAAAGGTCAGTAGAATGGCCCGGTTCAACCAGCCGTGGACGGTCCACTCTCCGTCCGGGCCCTGGGTGGCGACCCGCAAGCGACCCTCGTCCAGGCGCGCCAGGGTCTCGTCGACCGCATCCATCGAGGCCACGGCCGCGTCCGGCCCGGCAGTCCAAGCGGCGTCGATTCGCGCAGCGAGCGCATCGGTGCCGAGTGTGGCGAGCGGACGCCCAGCTTCTGTGGTCTCTTTGGCCATTGGCCCTCCCGGGAAGCGCGAGCATATCGCGCCGACCCACAGAGGGGGCAAGTCAGCCCAGCACGCCCCTCAACACCGTGATGGCCGCACGGACGTCGTCGAGCGAGGGCACCAGGGCCAGCCGCACGTAGCCACGGCCCGCGCCGTTTACGCCGAACATCCGCCCCGGGCTGACCACCACGCCGTGGTCGAGCAGCGCGGCCGCCCAGCTCTCGTCGTCGAAGCCGGCCGGCACCCGCACCCACAGGTAGATGGTCGCCTGGCTCAGGTGTACGTCGATCCCGATCTGGTCGAAGAAATCCAGCAGCGCCTGGCGCTTGGCGCGGAACAAGTCGCGACGCTGCACGACGTGCCCGTCATCGGACCAGGCGGCCTGGGCCGCCGCGTTCACGAAATCTGGCGAGGCCAGACCCGGGTTGCTGCGCAGACGACGCAAGCGAGCGATGAGCGCCGGGTCGCCAGCCAGGAAACCCGACCGGTAGCCGGTCATTCCAGAACGCTTGGACAGAGAGTGCAGCACCAGCACGCCCTGAGTCCCGGCCTGGAGCAAGGAGGGGGGTGGCGCGTCATGGTAGATGTCAGCGTAGGCTTCGTCGCAGACCAGCACGATGTCATACCGCTGTGCCACGTCTACCGCGCGCCGCAGGTCGTCCAGGTCGGTGACCGCCCCGGATGGGTTGTGGGGCGTGTTCAGCCAGATCATGCGGGTCCGACGCAGCAATTCGGCAGGCAGCAACCACGGGCGGAAGATGTGGTCGCCCGAGAGCGGCACGGCGACCGCTTCGCCGCCCGCGAAGAGCACGCCGCGCTGGTAGGCCGGATAGCCGGGGTCGGGAAAGACCACGGCCTTGTCTTCCGCCGCCGGGTCGATGACCAACAGCGGGGTGTGGAAGACGGCTTCCTTGGCCCCTGCCGTGGGCAGGATCTGGGTGTCAGGATTGACCTCGACATCGAAGCGCCGTCCCAGGTAGTCCGCGATGGCACCGCGCAGACCCGGTGTTCCCGCGATCGAGGGGTAGCCGCAACGCGGCTTGACGCCGTCCTTGAGGGCCTGGCGAATGAAGAGCGGGGTCGGCTCGACCGGATCGCCTACGCTGAAGTCGTAGAGCGGCAGGCCGCGAGCGGCGACGGCCCGCTTGCGACGCTCCAACTCCACCATGGGGTATTCGGCAAGCTGGTCGAGGAGTGGGTTGAGGCGAGGCATATCGCCCTCATACCGCGGCGGATCCATCTTGGGCGGAGTGGGGAGCCGTCAGGACTGCTCCCCGAATGCCTGTTAGGAGCCGCAGCGCACCAGCAATGCCACCCGGAGGTTGCGTGCTCGCCCTGCTCTTCGTCGGTTGCGATCTGGTCGCCGGCCACTTCGGCGCACCCGCCGACCCGTCCGACCCCACCGAGATCGTGTTCGAGGTCCCGGCAGGCAGCACGGTGCGCGGCCTGGCACCTGCCCTCGAAGACGCCGGCCTCGTCGCCAGTCGCGACAGCTTCACGACCTGGGTGCGCGTCACAAAAGAGGGGGGCTGCATCAAGACCGGGCGACACCTGCTCCGACCCGACATGAGCGCCCGCCAGCTCGTCACGGCGCTCTGCGGTGTCCCTCTGTCCGATGACGTCCCCTTCACCGTGGTCGAGGGCTGGCGGATCCAGGAGATCGATCACGCCCTGGTCGAGGCCGGCCTGGCCGCGCCCGGTGCCTACACCGCCGCCGCACAGGATCCCGACCAGTTCCACGCCAGCTTCTCGCTCCCTCAGAACACACTGGAGGGCTACCTCTTCCCCGAGACCTACCGAGTCGACCAGACGCGCTTCACCGTCGAGGGCCTCATCCAGCGCCAGCTCGACCTCTTCGACCAACGCTTTGTCAGCCAACACGAGCCCGCCGAGTTGGATGTCCGCGGTCTGGGTGCCGTGGTGATCATGGCCAGCATGATCGAACGCGAAGAGCCTGGCGCGAAGCTGCGCCCGCTGGTCGCCGGGATCCTGTGGAAGCGCCTGGACAGCGGCTGGAATCTCGGCGTCGATGCCACCAGTCGCTACAAGCTGGACCACTGGAACGACCGCCAGGCCTTCCTCAAGAAACTGCGTGACCCGACCGACCCCTACAACACCCGGCTACGGGCCGGCTTGCCGCCCACCGCGATCGGCAATCCCTCGGTAAGCAGCCTGGAAGCCGCGCTCGCCCCGGTGGCCAGCGACTACTGGTACTACCTGCATGACAGCAGCAAGACCCTGCACCCGGCCCGAACCGTGGCCGAGCACCAGGCCAACCGCCGCCGCTACCAGGTCTACTGAGGGTCCAGCCGAGCTGGGATCGCCTGCTTCAGGGCGTCTCCCAGGTCAGGCGGGTGTCGTCGGGTGGGAGCCAGGCCAGGGCTTCGGTCTGGCCCAAGGCGAGCTGGAGCCAGGCCAGGGTCACCGTCTTGGCGATGCCCTGGACTTCAGCCGGAGCCAGGTAGGGATCGCTACAGTCAGCGAAGGTCGAGACCAGGTCACAGGCGTTGCTGAAGCTGTAGTGCCCCGCACCCTCGATCAGGCCGGCCGCCCGTGGATCCGCGCTGAGGTCCTGCCAGATCGGCTTCACCACACTGTCCCATGGGGTCACCGTGTCCATGCTCCCCGCCAGGATCAGGGTCGGCAAGGCGATAGAGGGCAGGCCGCTGCGCAGCGTCTCATAGGCAGCCGGAGCCATCGCCACCGCCGCCCAGGCCCGGTCGTCCGACAGGTCGTAGACGGTCTGTTCGGGGTGGGCCGCGGCGTACTCGGCTACGTCGTCGCACAACCAGCCACCGTTCTTGCTGCACCAGGCCGCGACCTGGTCGGTGTCGATGGACGCGCCCGCGACGGCCAGGGTCGTGAAGCCCCCGAAGCTGTGGCCAGCGACGCCGTAGCCAGCATCAGGATCGATGCAGCCATAGAGGCGATCAGTGGGGTCCGCGTTGCGGGCCAGCAGCGCGTCGAAGGTGTCGGAGATGTCGACCGGGCGGCGAAAGATCAGGTCCGGGAGTTGGGAGTCGTCCTGGTCGAAGAGCGTGTTGTAGGTGTGGTCGGGCGCGACCACGATGAAGCCGTGGCTGGCCAGGTGTTCGGTCAGAAAGAAGCTCT
>JAADHA010000221.1 GCA_013152105.1 Oligoflexia bacterium
GGGTGGCAGGCCGCTTTTGGCCTGCACCAGGTAGTCTTTGAGGTCACGCAGGCCGACCAGAACGATGCTCGACGGGAAGGCGCGGGGGCGGCGCGGAAAACCACTCCGGAGCTGGGCGAGGAAGTTGACCATCGCCTCGCCTTCGATGGTGTCGACCTCGTCGAGCATCAGCACCAGGGGGCGGGGGTCCAGTGCCAGGGCCCAGTCCGCAAGCAGCGCGGCGAGACGAGTCCCGGTTGCGGCCTCGCCAGCGCCCGCGTCCCCTGGGGGACGATCAGTGGCGGGGAGCGTCCAACGGGCCTCGTCCACAATCGCCCGCAACCACCGCGGTTCGACCTCGGCCAGCGCTGGCGTCTGCCGGCTGGCTTCTAACGAGACGTGCAGGGCCACCTGTCCGTCGGCGCGCAGCTTCTCGGCCAGCGCCCGCATCGCCGTCGTCTTGCCCGTCTGCCGCGCCGCGTGGAGCGCGAAGTAGCGACGCTCAGCGATCAAGCGGTGGAGCTCGGGCAGCCGCCTTCCGGGGGGCAGCATGTAGTGGTCTTCAGCAGGGCCCGGTGGTGTTGAAGAAGCGGCGAGAGAGTGGCGGCATACAGGTGTCTTGTCCTAACCGAGCATGCGCAGGGGTGGATGGTGCTCCTCCAGTCGGTCCATGTCATGTCTACTCGTCCACCATCACTACTCCACATACCCCAGCGCCCGCAGCCCCCGCTCGACCTCTTCGGCGGCCTGGCCCGCGGCCTGGATGGGCGGTGGGGGTATCTGGTAGGCGGCGCGCACGGCCTGCAGGGCCTTGTGCAGCGCGGGTTGGGGGTCAGGGTCGGGCGTGGTCTCCATGGTCTCGGCCACCCAGTCGGTCTCGATATCGTCGCTGGCGTGGAGCATGTGGGTGTCGCTCCACAGGCCGAACATGGCCTGGCGACCGTGGCGACCGGCCGAGATCTCGACCACGTCGGCGTTGGGGCGCGCTGCAGCGATGGCGGGGCCGGGTTGCGGGGTGCAGACGCCGTCTCGCAAGAGCGAGAAGACCGTGCCCAGGGACAGCCAGCCGCTGGCGGGCGAGCACTCCGGCAGGCCCATGCTGACGAAGGGGACACGCTGGGTGGCCTCGCTCACCCAGGAGCCATGCCCGTAGGCGCCAAACTCGCCGAGCAGCTCGCCGTGGTCGGCGGTGACGATGAGGCGCGTGTCTGGACCGAGCCAGCCGCGCGCCTGCAGCAGCTCCAGCGAGCGCCCCAGCGCGTCGTCCGCCAGGGTCAGGCTGTAGTCGTAGGAGTCGACCATGTGCTCGCGCCAGACCTGGGCCTGGGCCTGGGGCAGCACACCTTGCAAGTAGCGCAGCGAGGTGGGGTCGCCGTACTGGATGGGTCCCCACCGGGGCACCCAGCCCAGGGATGGGTCGGTCGCCGGCCGGGGATTGTGGGCATCGAAGATGTTGACAACCAGGAAGAGGCCCGCCGCCTTGTACACAGCGCGCTCACGCAGTGCGGTGCCAAGGTTCTCGATGAGCCAGTCGTGGTCGCCGCCCCGCCGCGGCGCGAACCGTTTCAGCGCGAAGCCCCGGTCCAGGCCCAGGGGCAGGCCCAGGGTCGGGTTGGCCGAGATCAGGACGGACTGGTAGCCGCGGGCGGAGAGCTGCTCGGCCAGGGTCTTCACCCCGCTGGGCAAGGGCCGGACGTGCAGCCAGCCGACCAGCTCGGCGTCGGACGCGAAGTCGGCCCGGTGCTCCCAGGGCATCAAGCCGGTGAAGAAGGCCGCGTGGGTGGGCACAGTCCAAGCGCCGGGCGCGATGGCCTGGCAGGTCGCGACGGTGTCGGGGCGCTGCGCCAGGGCATTGAGCCGGGGCGTGGTCGGGCGGGTGGCACCGCACATCGAGGTGCGGTCGGCTCGAACAGTGTCCAGCACAATGAGCACGATGGTGGGCAGGGTCGGTCGAGCCTGAGGCACGGGCAGGTGGATGTGCAGACCACGGTCGCGACCCAAGATGAACAGACACAGACCCATCAAGGTGAGCAGAGCAGCCAGGCGCAGTCTGGGCGATCGCCGGGGCGCACTCAATCCAGGATGGCCCGCGCCCGCCCAATGATGTTGACCAGGAAGGCGACCGCCATCAGTTCGACCCCTGAGGCCATCAGCGCGGTCCCCAGTGTGAGCGGCGGCACGGCGGACAGGACCCCAAAGTCGCTGCTTACCCACGATCCAACCACGGTGGCCCAGGTCAGCAGGCCCGCGCCCAGCATTCCCAACGAGGCCACCCGCAGCGGCCGATCTCCGACCCGGTAAAGCCACCGCGACAAGGCGCTGTGGCGAAAGCGCATGCCCATGGAGCCAGCGTAGTGGGTGCTCACGACCCCGAGGCCAAACAGGGTGGTGCCGACGATGGCCATGCCCATGCCCAGCACATTGGCGTGGACATCAAAGGTTCGGAAGAGGATCCGGGTGGGGCCGGAGATGAGCGCCAGCTCGATAATGTAGCCCAGGGTGGCCAGGCAGAGGCCGGGCACCAGCAGGAAGAGGCCAGGGGAGAAGGCGATCATGTACTCGACATGCCGCCATGCGTCGCGGACCCGCTCCAGCTTGGAGTCCCCGACCCGAGGGCGGTAGGGGATCGGGATCTCCACCGTGGCCAGATCAGCGTCGAGGGCCTTGACGACCATCTCGGTCGCGAACTCCATGCCACCGGACTGCAAGGCCAGCTTCGGAATGCTGTCGCGACGCAGGCCCCGCATGCCGCAGTGCATGTCCTGGTAGGAGACCGCGAAGAGCAGGCGCGTCATGCCGGACAAGATGGGGTTGCCGACGTAGCGGTTGAGAAAGGGCATGGCGTCGGCCTGCATCAGCCCGCCGAAGCGGTTGCCAAGCACGAACTCCGCGCCCTGTTCCAACAGCCGCACGAACTCGCCGGTCAACTCGACGGGGTAGGTGCCATCGGCGTCTAGCATGATCACGTATTCGCCCCGCGCTTCTCTCAGGCCGCGCAGATAGGCGTTGCCATAGCCGCGGTGGTGCTCGGTGACGACGCGGGCGCCGTGATCGGCGGCGATGCGCGGCGACGCATCGGTCGAAGCGTTGTCGACCACCAGGACCTCGCCGTGGAGATCGGCGTCCCGCAGCGCGGCCAGCGCCGCGTCCACACAGTCGGCGATCGCCGCCTCTTCGTTGAGGCAGGGGTACAGGATCGTCACCTTGAGGGGGTTGCCGTCCATCAGGGGCACTCAGACCCGGTCCGCAGTGTCATCTGCGCCAGGCTGTCCACCTGCCTGCGGGCGCAGGGAGAGGCGGTCCAGCGCCTTGGCCGCGGCCCGGTCCGCCGGGTTGCCGGCCAGGATCTGCCGAAAAGTAGACCGAGCATCGTCGAGATCGCCGGCCTGGGCCATGCTGACAGCGGCCTCGAAAGCCGCCTTGTCCGCCAGGCGACGCTGGGACTCCGGGTCGTCGCCCAGGACTTCATACAGGCGAGTCGGGGTGGAGCGGCCACGCAGCACCGTGGTGCCAAGGGCACGCGCCGAAAAACCGCGGTCGGCGACCAGGTCCCAAAGCTCGCCGCTAACCAGCAGGTCCACGCCGTTGGACTTGGTGAGCGCTTCCAAGCGCGAGGCGGTGTTGACCGCGTCGGAGACCACCGTGCCCTGGAGGCGCTGCTCGCTGCCCAGGGTTCCCAGCAGCATATGGCCCCAGTGAATGCCGATCCCGACGGTCACGGGAGGCACGCCCCACCGGGCGTTGAAGCGACGCAGGCCGGCCAGCAGGCCCAGGCCCCCAGAGACCGCCGCCGAGGGATCGACCGGGAAGAGGGCCATTACGGCGTCACCGATGTACTTGTCGATGAAGCCGCCGTTGCTGCGAATGACAGGCGCGACGTGGGACAGGTAGCGGTTGAGGAATTCGAAGACCTCACCAGCCGTCATCTGTTCGGACCGCGCGGTGAAGTTCCGAATGTCTGAGAACAGGCAGCCCATGTCGAACTCGACTGCGTCGCCGGCCACGACCTCTTGAATGCTGGGTCGGCCGACCAGATGCAGGAATTCGCGAGGCACGAAGCGCGACACCGCGTCGACCATCCGGCGCTGTTCCTGGAAGAGCGTGGCGTTTTGCAGGGAGATGGCCACCTGGCCCGCGACGATCTCCAGCACACTGAGGTGTCGCTCGGTAAACGCCCCGGCGATCAGCGAATTCTCGAGAACCAGCACGGCGAGGATGCGGGCCTGGCTGGAGATGGGCAGACACAGCACAGACTGTGGGACATCCCCTGGCCACTGTGTGCCTTGGAGGCGGGGGTCGAGCCGGGCGTTTCCGACCAGCAGGGCTTTGCCGGTGCGGGCGACCAGGCGCACCAGGGACCGCGGAAAAGGCGAGGGGGTGTCCGCGTCCCACATCTGGAACTTCCCGTCGATCTGGACACACACACACTCGGGCTGACCCTGGCGCAACATGAACAGACCGCCACGATCCGCCCCGCCGGCCCCCAGGGTGACCCGCATGACCTCTTGTGTCAGGCCATCGAAGTCCAGACAGCTCGACACGGCCTGGGTCGCGGCGATGAGCGCGTGGACGTCGATGTTGAAGTCCACCGAGGTGGTTGGAGTGCTGGTCGCGCCGGCCGTCTGGCTGATGTGACGCGGAAGCAGCGGAAAGCGCTCTTCGATGGCCCTGGCGAGGGCTGGCGCCCCCCAGCGGCCGTAGGCGGCATGAGCCTGGGTTGCGTAGGATGTCGCCAGACGGCGATTGTCCACCCAGGCGGTCGCGGCGCGTGCGCAACACAGGGCCTCGCCGTCGGCGCGACCCAGCGCGACCGCTGCGTCGATGGCCTGGTCGAACAGGTCGAGCGATGCCTGGCCTTGGAGCAAGGTGCGCTCGGCCCGCAGCAGCAGGACCTGCCAGGTGCGCTGCGAGTTGATGGCCGCCCAGGTGTCAAACTGGTCAATGGCCCGATCAACCGTCTTCAGCGCGTCGGGCCTGCGCGAGCCAATCGCCGCCATGGTCTGGGCGAAGACCGCCACTGGCGTGAACTGCGAAGCGGCGATCGTACGCAAGTGGGGCGCGACCTTTTTGGCCAACTTGTGCACCAAGGCCCAGTCGGCGCGATGGGTTGCCACCCACATCTCCAGTACGCAGTCCGCCGTCATCAGTGTCACATGGCCTGACAGGCGCTGCGCCAGGTCGTTCCGGGTGTGACCTGCATCGTCAAGCGCCCCCAGGGCGACGGTGTCCCCGCGAAGCTCCAGCAGGCGTCTTCTTCCCGCGATGGCGACGGTCTCTGTCTGGGCGTGCCGCAGCGAGTTGCGAGCAAGCTCGAGGTCTTCGTCCACGTGGGACAGGGCCAGGTCGATGCGCGCGCCACCAAGCAGGTCGAACCAGGAGAGGTTCCAGGTGGTGAACACCGCGATCTCGGCCAGCCCCGCGTCGATGGCGATCTGTCGCGCCCGGATGATCTCCTCACGTACTTCCAGCAGCGGCCGATACCAGGCTTCGGCGAAGCTGGAGGTCAAGTGGGTGACACTGGCGATGATCGGGGGAATTCCGAAGCGATCAGCCAGGGCACGGGCCATGGATCCGTAGGCCCGACCGGCCGCGTAGTTTCCCCGGGCGCAACACAGCAGGGAATAGGTCGCCCAGCCCTGCGCAGTCTCAGGGTTGTTCCCAGCTTCGACCGAGGTGGCGGCCATCCGCGTGTGGACCCAGGCGAAGACCTCGGGCCGCGAGAAGGCGACCAGCCCGAGTTGGGACAAGAGCGCGACCTCGCGACGGGCCGCTGGATCGGAGATCAACGGCAGATCGACCAGATCCTGGGGCTGGCGCGCCGCCTGCCTGCCCTGCAAGCGCGCCCCCTCTTCCATGATGGCCGACATCCACTCGGCCAGATCGTCCGGCACCGCGATGCCCAGCCGTGCGGCCTCAGCCAGCCCGATGGAGATGGCCCCAGAGAAGTCGCCGCAGAGCGCGGCGGCCTTCAGCGCGAGGCACTCGACATGGCTGCGCTGGTCGATGTCCTGGGCCAAGGCGCGCAGCCGGTCGAGGTGGACTGGCGTCTCGTCCGCCCGACCGGCTGGCATCGCGGCGATCACGAAGCCCTCTTCCAGTTCGCGACGAGGCGGGGCATCGGAGTCGCCCAACAACGTGATCCCCCGATCGAAGCGGATGCAGGCCACGCGCGCCGCGCCGCCATCGAGCGCCTTGTTGCCGGCTTGGAGCTGGGCTTGGGCGGCGTCGATGAGCTGGTCTGGCGTGAGCGCGCTGCGGCCAAGCCACAGCTTGCCAGCCAGGTCCGCTGGGGCCGCGCCTCGGGCGCGCAGCAGGGTCGCGACGGCCACGAAGCGAGACGGTGCCAGGGACCCCAGGCTGCGCTCGAAGGCTTCGCGGATCCGCTCGTGGATGAAGCGGCCATTGTGGGTGATGTCGGGATCCTGCCACGCGTCGGCGGGCTGCACCATGCCCGCGTCGATGGCCGGGTCGAGGTGTTCGAGAAGCTCGGCATGGCTCATGTCTTCGACCTGTGCCACCAGGTCGAGCGCGAAGCGCCCACCCACGCAGGCCGCGGTGCCCAGGACCTGGCTGGTCGTCGCAGGCAGCTTGGCCACCTGAAGCGCGAGCAGGTCGAGCACATTGTCGGTGGGTGCCAGGTGCGCCATCTGCTGTGGATCCCAGTCCCAGCGAGCGTGCGCGGGGTCGGGTCGGACCGCGCCGGTCGCCACCGCGGATCGGAGGTAGCGCTCGATGAAGAAAGGGTTGCCGCCCGTTGCTGCGTGGACAGCGCCAGCCAGGGCATCGAGCTTGGGGCCGTCGGCGTGCAGGGTCTCGGCCAGCAAGTCGCGGACGGCCGCCTGGTTCAACGGGCCCAGCGCGATCGAGGCGATGGTCTCGCCGCGATCAGAGAGGCGCTTGAACAGACGCGAACAGGTGGAGGAGTCGGGGCGAGCGGCGAGCAGCAGCAGCAGCCTGCCGGGGTCGTGATCTTCTAGGAGATGCTGGAGCAGCTCGAGGCTGGTCTCGTCGGCCCACTGGAGGTTGTCGATGAACAGCACCGCGGGGCGGTCGGGGGTGCCAAGGTGGTGA
>JAADHA010000286.1 GCA_013152105.1 Oligoflexia bacterium
TGGACGGCGTGAGGGCCATGACGGGCCCGGCTGCCGATGTCCACACCCTCGGCGCCTTCGACCGCCTGACCTTCGTGCTGCCGATCCTGGTCCCCTGGTATGGCATGGCCGAGGTCGGACCGATCCACACGATCTCGGCGTCTTCCGATCTGCTGGTCGACCTGCTGGCGATGCTGCCGGGCCTGCTGGCACCCGGCGGCCTGGCCCTGCTCTACTGCCAGGACTGGGTCGGCGGCGGCCCCCTGCCCGCCGCTATCGACGGGGCGATGCTCGGCCGAAGCTGGCAAGGCGCTTTCTGGTGGGACACCGAGGGAACGTGGCGCGGCCACCGGATCCGTACCGGCTGCCTGGCGATCCAGGCCGACACCGCCAGGGGCTGGGCCGACCGCCGCAACACGGCCCCCGACGTCGGGGTCGACGACTGGTGGCCCCACCTGGGCGCGCTGCTGCTGCACGCGCCATGAAGTCAGTAGCCACCACCGCAGGCCGTGCTTGAGCGCTCAACCCGGCACCGCCGGCTTGACCTTGATCACCGACTCCTTGCGGATCCGCACGCTGCCGGCCTTGGCCCCGCGGGGCTTGCTGACGTAACGGGCGCGCGTCGCGGTCACGGCCACCGTACCCCCTCTTCGCTGCTTGGAGTGCCAGGCCGCGATGGCCGCGGCCGCGCGCACGGTCCCCTTGTCGGGCTCGATCCCGTCTCGGACGAAGAGCACAACGTGGCTACCCGGCATGCCCCGCAGGTGAAACCACCAGTCGTCGTTTCGGGCGACCTTGAGCGAGAGCCGGTCGTTGTCCCGGTCGGTGCGGCCCGCCCAGACGGTCCAGCCACCCGGCAATTCGTAGGCCCAGACCGCCGGTGGATGGGGAATCTCAGAGGGATCGAAGGGCATGCCTCTCCTGCGGATGTGGCTTCCAGGAGGCCGCTTGTACCCGGTCGGCTCATCAGGCGACAGCGCTGCGGCCTCGACCGGGGCGATGACCCGCGAAGCCCCGATGTCATCGCCCGCCGGCCGGCGCGGCGATATGCGCGCACCGTGCTGTTCCACACCCTCGACTACCTCGTCTTCCTGCCGCTGTGCGTGCTGGTGTACTGGGCCCTGCCGCGCCGACGGCGGCTGACGGTGCTCGGCATCGCCTCGCTGGCCTTCTATGCGTCCTGGAGCCTGGCCTACCTGCCCGTGCTGCTGCTGGTCATGGTCGTCTCCTGGGGGGGCGGTCTGTTGCTGGCGGCCCGGCGCGACGCGGCCCCAACGAAGCGCGACATCCCCGCTCGAGTCGTGGTCCTGGGCACGCTGCTGCTGCCGCTGCTCTTCTTCAAGTACTGGGACTGGATCGCCTGGAACACCGAGTGGCTGGCCCAGGCTTCGGGCCTGGATCTGGCGCTGCCCCGCGTCGACCTGCCCCTGCCCGTCGGCATCAGCTTCTTCACCTTCCAGGCCCTGGCCTACGTCATCGACACCGCGCGCCCGACCGCCCAGGGTGGGCTGCCGGCCGAGCGCAGCTTGCGGCGCTATGGCACCTTTCTGGCCTTCTTTCCGCAGCTCGTCGCCGGCCCCATCGTGCGCCGACACGAGCTGCTACCCCAGCTCTTGCACCTGCCGCGGCTGCGTTCTGGCCAGGTCGGCGCCGGGCTGTACCGCATCGCCCGCGGCATGGCCAAAAAGGTCCTGGTCGCCGACATCGTCCGGGTCGGCATGGTCGACCCGATCTTCTCTGATCCCGGCCGCTTCACCGGACCCGAGATCCTGGTGGGGCTCTACGCCTACACCCTGCAGATCTACTACGACTTCTCGGCCTACACCGACATCGCCATCGGCAGCGCCCGCCTGTTCGGGCTGGAGCTTCCCGAGAACTTCCGCCGCCCCTACCAAGCCACCTGCGTAGCCGGCTTCTGGCGACGCTGGCACATCACGCTCAGCAACTGGGTCCGAGACTACGTCTACTACCCCATGGGCGGCAGCCAGGTGGTCGACGCCGCGGGCCGTGGCCAGTGGAAGGTCTACCGCAACATCATGGCGACCCTGCTGATCATCGGCATCTGGCACGGCGCCGCCTGGAACTTCGTCGTCTACGGCACCCTGCACGGCATGGGAGTGGCCTGGTGTCGCTATCGGCGCAAGCAGACCGGCCGACGACCCGACGACCCCCTACCCAACCGCTGGAGCTACGCCTGGCACTGGTTCTTCACCTTCCACTTCATCGTCCTGGCCCGGATCCTGTTCCGTGCCCCCGACCTGAGCAGTAGCTGGCACCTGTTCCGGGACCTGTGGGACCCGACCTTCCTGATGCCTCGCTTCTCCCTGCTGGCCTGGGCCGTCTTCGTCCTGGGCTACGTGATCCACTTCACGCCCATCGAGTGGAGCAGCTCGGCCGAGCAGTGGTTCGCGCGGCGTTCACCCGTGACCTGGGCGCTGGTGACCGGTGCCGTCGCCGCCGCCTGCATGACCCTGGGAGGCGGCGAGCAGCTCGCGTTCATTTACTACCAGTTCTGAGGCCCAACCTGCCCGCGATGTCCCCAGCGCTCCCGCTAGCCACCACCCTGCCCGCTTGCAGGACCGCGATCTGACTGGCGATGGCCAGCGCCTCTTCGTGGTCGTGGGTCACGTAGACCATCGTGAACCCGATCTGCCGCTGGATGTCCAGGATCTCGCCGCGAAGGCGCCGATTCAGCTCGATGTCCAGGCTGGAGAGGGGCTCGTCCATCAGCAGGATTCGAGGCTCTTGGACCAAGGCCCGCGCCAAGGCGACCCGCTGCTGCTGGCCACCCGACAGGGCAGAGGGACGGCGGTCCCCAAGCTCGGCCAGCCCGACTCGGGCCAGCATATCGCCAACCCGCCGCCTGCGAGCCGACCGGGACAGGCCCTGGGCTCCCAGGCCAAAGGCGATGTTCTGGGCCACGCTCATATGCGGCCACAGGGCCAGGTCCTGGAAGACCATGCCAACCCCCCGACGCTGAGGAGGGACCAGGTTCTTCCCGTCCGCCGCCACGCGCTGATCGCCGATCCGGATCTCGCCCAGATCGGGCACCTCAAAGCCCGCCACCAGGCGCAAGAGCGTGGTCTTGCCACAGCCAGAGGGCCCGAGCAGAACCAGGCGCTCGCCAGCGTCCACGGCCAGGTTGATTCCGTGCAGGACGGTCTGTTCGCCGTACCTCTTGTCTACGCCGGTGATCGCCAGAATGGTCACGCTGCCTCTCCGTGGGCCGAAGCGATGCCGAAGAGGATCGCCGCAGGGACACCGGTGGCCACCACCATGATCAGGCAGAGCGCGGCGACCAGGCGGGGAGACCCGTTGGCCATGAGGGTGAAGATGCGAACCGGCAGGGTCTCCTGTCCGGCTGGATAGACCAACATGGTGATCCCCGTGTCTCGCAGCGAGAACAGAAAACCCACCAGCCACGCGGCGATGAGACTGCGCCGAGACAGCGGCAGGACGATGCTGATCAGCCGTCGGATCCACCCGACACCGCAGAGCTCGGCGGCCTCTTCCATCGACGCGGGGATGCGGGCCAGGCCCACGGCGCAGAAGCGACTGGTGAGCGCGGTGTAGCGGGCGAGGTCACCGAGCACGATGATGGCGGGACTAGCGTAGATGAAGGCGGTCGGACCCGTGTTCCACAGGCTGACCAGGCCGATGCCGATGACCGTGCTGGGCAGGGCGAACAGGAAGATGGTGAGCGAGTCGATGGCCCGCCAGCCCCACAACGCGCGCCGCTGAACCATGTACCCGGTGAGAAAGCCCAGGACGGTCAGGAAGGTCGCGGCGATGGCGGCGAAAAATAGGCTACGCCCCAGGCTTCCACCAGCCATCGACAACGCCTCAGCGACGGCATCGACGCCGCCGGCTCGGTGTGCCAGGGCAAACAGGGGCAACAACACCAACAAGCTGGCAAGGGCGCCGACAATGATCGACAGCGGCAGCCGGCCTGGCCCGAGAGGAATCCGCAGCGCCGACACCTGTGCTGGCGCGACGACCAGGCGCCAGCTTCGCTCTCGAAGCGAGAAGCGCTCTATCAGGAGCAGGAGCGCGACGATCAGCGCCAGGGGGACAGTGGCAGCGGTCGCGCCTTGAAAATCGTAGAAGGCCGAGAATCGCGTAAAGGCCTCGACCGGGAAGACATCGTAGCGCAGGTAGCCCGGCACACTGAATTCACCCAGGGCCAGCAGGAAGACCAGCAAGGCAGCCAACAGCACCGCGGGCCGGACGAGGGGCACGGTGATGCCCCGCAACACCCCGGGCCAGCCGCAGTGCAGCCGCCCGGCCTCTTCCAGTCGGGGATCGATGCCCCGCGCGGCCACCATGCAGAGCAGCATGGGAATCGGGAGGGTGAGCGTCCCGATGATCAACACGCAGGCCCCCAGGCCGAAGAGCCAGTCCGTGCCGAGTCCTCCAAGCAGGCCATCTGGCCCCGAGGCGTCGAACCAGGCCACCGCCAGGACATAGGGAGGCAACAACAAGGGCAGGACAAAACCCAGGGTCAACAGACGGCGCAGGTACAGATCCGTCCGGCCCAGTAGCAGGCCCAGGGGGACCCCCAGCCCCACCGCAAAGACCGTAACCAGGGTCGAGAGCAGCAGACTGTGGCCCATCAGCGTCCACTGGTGCGCGGACCCAAGCAAGCCCCGATAGGCCGAAAATGTGAAGTGTCCATCTACCAGCAGGCTGGCGGTGATCATCGAGATCAACGGCGCCAGGCCGATGATCAGGAGCACGACGACCACCGAGCCCAGCACCAGGCGCCGGGCCATTTACAAGCCCATCCAGTCCTTGAGGATGGGCTGGGTCGCGGTCATCTGCTGCGCCACCGCGGCGTAGTCCACGGTCATCGTGTGCAGCTTCGCGAGGGGCAAGAGGTCGGGAGGGTGGTCCACGCCCGGGTGCAGGGGGATCTGGGCGCAGTCGGCGAAGGCCAGGGCTCGCTCGGTCTGCGGGGACAGCAGGAAGTCGATGAGCTTCCGAGCGGGACCCGGGTGGGGAGCGCCGTGGATGAGCACCACTGCGTTGGGTACGATGAAGGCCCCAAGCTGGTCTTCGCCCTGATCGGGATAGACCATCGACAGGGGCGCGCCCTGGCGGATCCGGTTCACCGCATCGTCGCTGTCCACCAGACTGAAGTCCCCGCGCCCCGCCACCACGAAGTCCGCGCTCTCGCCGTTACTGGTCGAGACGATGACACCGTTGCGCTTCATATCCGCCAGGAAGACCCCGGCCCGCGCTGGTCCCCACAGCGCGAAGAGCGCCGCCACCTGAGACGTGGTGGTGCCAAACAGCGGGTTTGCGATGACCCCCCGACCCTTCCAGTGGGGATCGGTGTAGGCGAGAATGGACGTGGGGCCATCCACCACCGCGGTGTTGACCACCAACACCCGTGCACGGGCCGAGAAGCCGGTCCAGTTCCCCGCCGGGTCCTTGAACATGGCCGGGATGTCAGCGGCCTGGGGCGAGACATATGCATCGGCGATGCCGCGCTGCTTGAGCAGCTCGGCCCGAATGGGTTCGTTGGCCCAGTACACATCTGCCTGGGGGTGCTTCGCTTCAGCGATGAGCCGGTTCATGGCCCCGGTGCTCTTGGCTTCCTCGGTGTCGTAGACCGCCAGAACCCGGATCCCCGTGCGCGCCTGAAAGTCGTCCAGGATGGGCTGGGAGAAGACCTGATCTTCGGACACGTAGACGACGACAGTCGAGTCCGCGTCCGCCCCCTGTCGACAAGCAGGCAGGACCACCGCCAGAAGCAGCGCCAGAAGCAGCGGCACCCGGGCAAGACGGGCAGACCGCCACCAGGGCCGTGGGGACGATGGATCGGCGTCTGCGACGGAGCCGATTTCAGTCATGCCGCACCGAGAAGTCATCAAAGGAGGTCTGCGCGTCCGCCTTGGTCCACAGACCGACGCCCCCCGCGAAGGGCAGGGCATCCTGTGTGCCATCCAGCAGCATCTGGCCGTCGACATAGCCCTGGAAGTGCGTGCCATGCTGGGCGATCTCGAGGGTGTGCCACTGGCCGGCTTCCAGGGCGACCGAGGCGTCGGCCAGCGGACGGCGCACCCCATCGACCACCGAATAGATGACGAAGTTGTCCTCGAGGGGATTGGCACGAGCGACAAGGTAGTTCCGGCTGTCCTGCGCTCGCCAGATCACGCCACCGCCTTGGTCTTCCTTGCCGCTGACCGCCTTGAAGGAGACTGAGATCCGCCCGTCGAGGAACCAGACGCTGTTGGTCCAACACAGGTTGAAGGTGCCGCCCGCGTTCCCGTTGGACGAGGTCAAGGCCAGCACTTGGGTCGCCGAGGGCGCGCCAGGGTCGGCCACCACCTGCCAGCTAGCCAGGGGCCCCTTCACATTCGTCCCCGCCACCGTCCACGCCGCGGGTAGCTGCCCGGCCGGCACATCGTCGAAGCTCCAGGTCTTCGCGGGCGCAGCCGCCGCAGGAGCCGCAGGAGCCGCAGGAGCCGCAGCCGCGTTCAGGGCCACCACCAGAAACCCGATGGGCAGCAAGCCCCGCAAAAACCCGTTCGTCATGGTCTGCGTCACTGCGAACTCCTTCTATTGTCAGCGCGGCTGGCTTGATCCTGGCCAATAACCAGTCCCCGTCTCAGGCGGTTCGCACACCTGCCTGAGCTGAGATCTGGAGCATCAAGCGAGCGGCACCAAGCTGCGAGCGGCTGCGGCCGGCCGTGGCAGCTTCATCGCGAAGACCAGCCGGGCAGAGCAGCCGGGCAGAGCAGCCGGGCAGAGGACTTGCGCCATGCGACTGTCCAGCAGTTCCCATGGGCAAAGTCGACCAAATTCCGATTCGATCAGCTCCAGCGGGACAATGGCAACTTCAAGTGGTATCTGGCCTTGCCCGAGCCGCAAGAGGCAGACCAAGTGACAGGCACGCAGCCCCCACCGCAGCCAACCCCGCCCTTCCTCCGCAACAAGGCGCTCGCCCTGCTGTTCATCGGGGGACTCTTGGCGATGCTGTGGGTTCGCCGGCCGCAGCCCTCCCCTACCGAAACGACCACCGCGAAGAAAAGCGTGCGTCTGCACGGCGCCAGCATGGGCACGAAGTGGCATGCCACGATTGTGGACGCGACCGACACAGCACGGCTCCAAGACGCCATCCAGCAGGCACTCGACGCCGTCGACCAGCGCATGTCCACCTGGAAACCCGACTCCGAGCTGTCTGTTCTGGGGGCATCCACCAGCACCCAGCCCCAGCCCGTCTCCGAGCCGCTCTCCACGGTGCTGAAGATCGCCGCCACGGTCAGCGCGAAGAGCGACGGGGCCTATGACGTCACCATCGCCCCGGTGGTGGACGCCTGGGGATTCGGGCCCGATACGCCGGCCAAGGCCCCTGAGGAGACCAGGCTGGCCACGCTGCTCCAGGCGGTCGGCCCGGACATGCTGGTCCTGGACCAGGCCGCGGGCACGGTGACCAAGACTCGGCCCGATGTTCGCATCGACCTCTCCTCGGTGGCCAAGGGATATGGGGTGGACCAGGCCATCTCTGCCATCGTGTCGCTGGGATACAGCGATCTCATGGTCGAAGTCGGTGGCGAGGTGAAGGCTGGGGGCCACAACCCGCAAGGCGAACCGTGGCGGGTCGGGGTCGAGCGCCCCGACGGCTCCGGGGGCGTGTACCAGGCCATCGACCTGC
>JAADHA010000385.1 GCA_013152105.1 Oligoflexia bacterium
TCGCCGCGATGAGGGTGCCGGCGGGTCGGTGTCCGGTGGGGGAGCCAGGGCCAGGGCCGCGATGGCCAGCCCTGCGGTCGCGGACAGGAGAACCCACCGAAGTTTGTGGGCCATCACTCCTTCCACGGGTAGGTGTCGACATCAATCTTCGTCAGGGTGGCCTCGAAATCGGTGAACGAGACGGTGTCGGGGATGGTGACCACGGAGTAGGGGCAACCGATCTCCTGGCCAGGATCTATGAGAGTCTCAAGGACCTCGTCCAGCAGCAGCGTGTCACCGGAGCTTGCGACCCGGTCCATGTACAGCTTGTTTTCCATGGTCGGGCAAATTGTCAGGAAGGACAGGATCGCCTGCTTGCCATCGAGGTCGATGGTAGGTGGATCCAGCTTGATGTTGTCCTTGAACAGGGTGGCGAATTCCCCATCGTCGCCTGTCCACAGCACCTGAATATCCTCGCACAAAGCGCTAGTCCAGGTAGCGGGCTTCTTCACACCGCAATAGGCGACTCCATCATTTACTCCCTCGACCACGAGCTCGAAAGGAATCGTGTCGCCCTCGGTCCCGGTATCGTCCGCCGGCGTGGTGGCCGTGCCGCACGCGCCGAGGATGATGAAGAAGAAGCACACCAGGACTGTACGATGGGTGTCTGTGTGAAAGGCGTCTGTGCTCATGCGATGCTCCGTTGTTTCCAAGGGGTCAGGATCAAATATATAACAGTTCAATGGTCCTGGAGAGTGGGCGCCGCGCCGAAATAGGGGCTCAGTCGCGTGATGCCCAGCTCGGCCCGAGTGCGCTGGATCCGTAGGAGCTGATCGACCGTCCAGCGGGACTGATCGTAGTCGCGCTGGCCGAACAGGTGCCGGTTGGCGTCGAAGAAAGCGCGGCGGTCGGCGTCGGTGAGTTGGATTTCGGCCAGGCGGTCGCTGATCTCGGAGCCGACATCTTCGACTCCCTGGGCCTGGAGACCGGCAACGACTGTGTCAGACTGGTCGAGCAGGGCCTGGGTGGCAGCCGAGCCCAGCTTGGGTCGCATGCTGTGAAGCTGGAAGGCCCGCACGTTTCGCCGCGATGAGGGTGCCGGCGGGTCGGTGTCCGGTGGGGGAGCCAGGGCCAGGGCCGCGATGGCCAGCCCTGCGGTCGCGGACAGGAGAAAGTTTGTGGGCCATCGCTACCTCCTGCTATACCACGGGTTGCCATCGACGAAGACCTCTGTCAGGGTGGCCTCGGCATTGGTGAACGAGACGGTGTCGGGGATGGTGACCACGAAGTAGGGGCAAGCGGCGAAGGCATCACCCTCCTTGGGCTTCTCCAGGATCTCCTCCAGCAGCAGTGTGTCACCGGAGCTTGCGATCCGGTCCATGTACAACCGGTCCCCGTCGTCCCCGCAGCCTGGCAGGTAGGAGAGGATGGCCTGCTTGCCATCGAGGTCGATGGCAGGTGGGTCCAGCTTGATGTTGTCCGCGAACAGGGTGGCGAATTCATCCTTGTCGCCTGTCCACAGAGTGGCTAGATCCTCCTGCCCGCAGGCGGGCCAGATGGTGGGCTTCTTCACACCGCAATAGGCGACTCCATCATTTACTCCCTCGACCACGAGCTCGAAAGGAATCGTGTCGCCCTCGGTCCCGGTGTCGGCTTCGGTTCCGGTATCGTCCGCCGGCGTGGTGGCCGTGCCGCACGCGCCGAGGATGATGATGAAGAAGAAGAAGAAGAAGCACACCAGGACTGCGCGATGGGTGTCTGCGTGGAAGGTGTGTGTACTCATGCGATGCTCCATTGTTACTGAATACCAGTGTCGGGACCGTCCGCGTCGTCTCGGGCGCGGTCTTCCCAGTAGAAGGCGGTGTAGACGGCCCGCTTCTGCTGGCCATAGTAGTCATCGGGGTCCAGGTCGGCGGGGATGCTCAGTCCGGTGATGTCGATCCGCCACCTACGGTCTCGAACTGGGCCACCTATCCAGAGCCGGTGGACATCGGGGGTGTTGGTGGCGTAGGTGTAGCAGAGTGCGGAGTCCTCATCGCAGACCCGGGTCCGCAGTTGGGCGGGGAAGCCGAAGGGCTGGTTGACGTTGGGTTCATACCACCATACCACCGCCTTGAACCAGTCCACAGCGGTGGGAA
The DNA here is from genome assembly GCA_013152105.1 of Oligoflexia bacterium. Lineage (GTDB taxonomy): Bacteria > Myxococcota_A > UBA796 > UBA796 > UBA2385 > UBA2385. The sequence continues at coordinate 2,118 of JAADHA010000385.1, forward strand.
TGGCCTGGTTGACACCGTAGGCGTCGGGGTAGAGCGGGATCGAGGTCGTGTCGCCGTCGCTGAGAACGCGCTTGACGAAGGCAAAGCGATAGGGCGCGTCCAAGCCCTCGGGCGTCCACAGGCGCATGCGAAGCCGGCCGGTTCCCCACAGATCGTCGACGGGCGTCGTGGCGGTCGCCTTGCCGCCGGACTCGAGCTGGCCATCCCCCATCAGCAGCAGCATGGCGTGCAGGAAGCCGGGCTGGTTGGCGATGGACGCTCCCCACTTGTCGATGAGCTGGTGTTTGAGGTTGGCCGCACCACCGGCCGCGATGGGGGCGGCGAAGCTGGTACCAACGTGACCGGTGGTGGAATAGGTGTTGTCGTACTCGGGCAGGCCACCCGCCGACCGTCCGGCAGCCGCCGTCACGTCGACCACGGGTCTGCCAAACGCGTCACCACCACGTGAGCTGTTGCCAGCTTGGCAACCAGGTCGGCTTGCAGCGCCTCGACTTCGGTCTTCCGCGCTTCGATGGCGATCAGGCGATCCTCCATCTGGTCCAGCACGAAGGTCGGGTCCGTGTCGGCCAGGCCGGGTCCGACCTGGGGCAGGTTGAGGGACGGCTGCTCGGCCAGCTTGATGGTGAAGGTCTCGGTCTCACCCGCCGCAGCCGTGTCGAGCCAGTCCTGCACCAACGAATCGATCTCGATGCTTGCTGCTGGCATCGTGGTGCCACTGGCGCGCTGGGGCTGGAATGCCGCCAGGTCCGCGTCGCTTGCGTCAGGGCTTGTGTCCCGCCAGGCGGCCTCGATCTGTGCCTGGGTCAGGGCGCGGGGCTGGTCTTCTACCAGGTCCAGCTCATAGACGACATCGCCGCCCTCAGAGTCCTGGGAGACGCTGCCGATGAGGGCGTAGTGCCGGCCATCGGGATCGCTCAACTCGTCGAAGTCGATGGTGAACTCCGTGCCATCGTCCAGCGAAACCCGGCGCGCAAAGATGCCTGCCTGCCTGCCTGCCTGCCTGCCTGCCATGTTGACCTCCACTGGGGATCCGACAGTCAACGACACCATGCCACGGACTCACGGCACTCGTAAGCGCTTTTCGCCGAGTGTCCCCTCAACCAGCCTCTTCAATCCCGAAGAAGCGTCCCACATCGAACTTCACTGCGTCGAAGGGCGCCAGGCCGAGGTGCTCGCCTGGCCAGGCCGTCTGGTGGATCACATAGCCCTGGTCGGTCCAGCGCATCACCTGGACAAACATCGCGTCGGGGTCCACGGTCCAGTACCAGGGGACCTGGTGCTGTTGGAGCAGGCGGCGTTTCTCGCCCAGGTCGCGCCGCATGGTCGAGGGTGAGAGGACCTCGCAGACCCAGTCAGGTCGGTCGGTCACGGGAAAGCCAGTGGGGCGGTTCGGCACGCGGTCGCGCATCCAGCCGGCGATGTCGGGTCGGATGACATCGTACATTGCCAGTTCGATGTCCACCTCGGTGAGGATCCACCAGCCTCCGGGCCCGGCGCCGCCGGGCCGACGGTCGAAGGGATGCCAGACCTGCCCGACCACCGCCGACTGGGCGGTGCCGTGCCGCCCCGACGGCGCCGCCTTCTGCACGATGTCGCCCCCCAGGATCTCAAAGCGGCCGTCGGGATCCAGGCTGAGCAGGTCGGCGGCGGTGGCGAGCTTGGGGGCGGTGCTGGCGGACATGGACTCAGTGTAGCCCAGCCGCCGTCGCCCGGGGCCCTATCCCCAGAACAGTGGCACAAAGGCCACCAGCAGCAGGCTGATTCCCATGACGACCATCGGCACGATGATGTGCTCGTGGCGCGAGAAAAAGCCCTCGCCCGGCCGCGCGACGATGTCGGCGGCGTCCCCCACGACCTGTCGGGTCAAGAGCTGGTTGAGCGCGACCGGTGGGGTCAGGTAGCCCAGCTCGAAGGCCACCAGGACCATCATCCAGAAGTGGACTGGGTCGATGCCGTTGCGGTAGGCGATGTCCGCGACGGTGACGCTGACCAGGATGACCGCACCCATGGGGTCCATGGTCATTCCGATGAGGACCATGATGACGACCAGGATTCCCATGGTCAGCAAGGGGCTGCCGATGGTCACGGGCACCAGGGCCATCAGCTCGGATCGCTCGACGACCCCGCCCAAGGCGACGGTGGCGGCCATCAGGAAGAGCAGGGCGCCGACGTGCTGGCCGGTCACCAGGGTGGCTCGGAAGACGCTGGCGGGGACCGAGGGGAGTTTTGGTGCTTGGGGCTGTCGGTGGGTCTTCCAGCGTTCCCATGCCAACACCAGGATCAGCAGGACGGGCAGGATCCAGGGGGCGCTGCGCTCGTTGAGGGGCGCGTTCAGGCCATAGGCGTAAAAGGCGATGAGGGCGACCGCGATAAGCAGCGGGCTTACCAGGCGGCGGGCCGCAGCCAGGGTGGCGGGCAACGCTTCCGAGACCGGCGCGACGGTGAATTTCGGCCGGTAGATGACGACCAGGACCAGCAGGTAGACCAGGGCGGTCAGGGCGAAGACCGACAAGCCGCTGTGGTAGAGCTGGTCGGTGGTGACTTCTTTGTTCAGGCTGGCGATGAGCACGACGACCAGGCAGGGGCGCAGCACCACGCCCAGGCTACCGGACATGGCGGTGACCAGTCGGGCCTGCTTTGGCGTGGCGCCGGCCTGACGCAGCTCGTCGAAGATGAGGGCACCCGCCGCGATGACGAAGATCCCCGAGGCCCCGCTGTAGGCGGTCGGCAGGGCGGCGGCGATGACCACGACGAAGGCCATCAGGGGCACGGGCAGCCGCCAGGGGCGCAGCAGGTCAAAGGCGCGCGACGCCAGCGAGGTCCGCTCCAGCAGCATGCCGGTCCACACGTAGAGCGCCACGGCCAGGTAGACCGACGGGATCTGCGCGAACTTGTGCAGGTAGATGGCCTGGCCGCTGCTGTGGTGTTCGACAAGCAGAAACCACCCCCCCGCCAGGATCATCATCCAGGCGTAGAGGGGCACGACCAGCAGCATCGCCGCGATGCGCCCGCCGGGACGCAAGCCCGGGGGCGGCCGCAACAGGTGCCAAAGGTTGATCGCCGCCAAGCACGCGAATCCCACCGCCCACAGCAGGGGGATACCGGCGTTCTCGACCGTCATCTGGAGGCCGATCTTCACCTGCCAGTCGGCATAGGCCGAGGCGGTCATCAAGAGATGTGCGACGAGCTGGCTTGCCTGGCTGAGTCTGTGCTCGCCGATCGTGCGAGCGGGCTTGAGGGCGATGTGGGTCCGCAAAAAGGTGGCCTGGATCCCGCCCAAGAGCAGGACGATCGACAGCAGATGCAGCCCAAGCGCCAGCTTGGCCAGATCCCGGAAGATGTGCTCGACAAAGCGCCAGGCGAGGACGGCTGGAGTCAGCCGGGACAGGGCGTCTTCATAGGCGGCGTGCTGGGCCGTACACTGGGTGACCAGGGCCTTGGCGGCGGGGCAAGGCACGCCCGCGGGGCCCGTGGCGCCGTCCCCGGCGGTCGCGAAGGGATCGGCGAAGGGGTCGTCGCCATCGGCGTCACCGAAGGGATCATCCGATCCGCTGGGCGCGGCGGAGGGCTGCACGCAGGTCTTCAACTTTGCCTGGGCCGCGTCGAGATCGCAGGCGGGCGCTTGGGGATCCTCGCGCAGATCCAGCGCGTAGCCGGACCAGATCGCGTCGCCGGCCTTGACCATCTGGGCGTCGATCTTGTCGGCGGTCTGCTGGAGGAGGATCAGGGCGAGCACGGCGAGCAGCGCCACGGCGACGACTCGCGGCACCAGGCCCCGCTCGGCCGGGTCAGGCACGCCCACCCCTTACTCGAGGTTCTGGGCGCACTCGGCGCGGGCCGGGTCCGCGTTGCAGCGAGCCTTCTTGAGCAGGCTGAGCACGCGCCCGTCGTAGGAATGCTGCTGGTCCCGCAGCTCCAGGCGCATCTTCTGACTGAAGCTGTCCAGTTCTGCCTGGGCGGCGGGCGTGGGTGTGATCCAGGATGTCGCAGGCACGGCGTCCTCGGCCGCCTGGATCGCCTTCATGGCGGTGTCAAAGTCGCCGGCCACATAGGCGCGGCTCTTGGTGCCAAAGCCCTCGGGGAACTTCCCGTTGTGGACCAGCACCTGGTAGGTCACCTGCAACAAGGGTGACGTGATGATGCCGCCCTTGTCCCCGATGCCATGCCACAGCTCAAAGGGGGTGTAGGCGGTGGCGGGCAGGAAGACCACGTCCAGTTCGCCGTTGTTGAAGGCCGGACCCAGCGTCGCCAGGTCCGCCGCGACCCCGATCCCTCCCATGCGCTGGATTGCGAGCGCGCCGGCCTTGTCGTAGTCCAGGCTGGCGATGCGCTTGCCGCTCATGGCGCCGATCGAGGCGAACGAGCGGTCGCGCACCATGACGTAGACCGCGCCGAGGGGCCAGATGCCGACGGTCTCGTAGTCGCCGGCGTCGAAGATCGGCGCGTAGGCCGACTTGGTCTGCAAGGCGGTGAGCACCGGCTTGAGCAAGGCGTAGTCGGGCACGCCCCCGACCGCCTCGACCGTGTAGGCCGCGACGTTGTAGCGCTGGATGCGCACGCCCGAGGCCATGACGCCATCGCAGCTTCCAGCGGTAAAGTCGTTGACCGCCGTCGCTTCGTCGGTGTAGGGCCGCAGCTCCACGCTGGCGCCCCAGCTCTGGGCGTTGACCGCCCAACTCTCGGCCATCTTGTACATGAAGCCGGTCCGCCCGGCCGGGTCGTAGACGCACACTGTCGCCGCATCCGCAGCCCGGGCGGTGGAGGCAAGCGCGAGCAGGAGCGCGGGCAGCAGGCTCATCGACAGGTTCATCAGGGAATCTCCATGGGCGCGGGCCCAGAGGGAACGGGCGCGAGGGCGATGTCTATTCCGAATCGTCGCCGAAGGGATCCGCACCGCCAAAGGGATCGGCTGGCGCTGCCTGGATGAGAGGAGGCGGCGCGGGCGGCGCGGGCGCCCGGTGCCCCTGGGCGGCGATCCACAAGAGGTCCGCCTCGTGGCGGGCGATCACGCGAGCATAGGAGTCGAGCAGCGGCCAGTTGTCGGCGGTACTCGGGTCCGGGTTGGGATCCAGCGCGGGCCAATCGTCAAGGATCTCGCGCACCAGGTCAGCCTTGCCGGCGTTGGCCGCGGAGAAGAGCCACAGCGCCCGCGGGATCCCCTGTCCCTGCGCATCGCCACGAGCTGCGGCATCGGCCAGGCCCGCCCAGGGGTCGACATCGGCCGGACCCGAGCCCGGCACGGTCGCCCAAGCGGTGTAGCGCGCCGCGCTGGGGATCCCCCACCAGCGCGCATCATCCAGGCAAACTGTCGCGCGCCCCACCTCGAGGATCTGGTTCAGTGGCACACCGACGGTGC